>CAMCTV010000074.1 GCA_945878635.1 Chryseobacterium gleum
TGCGCAACAGCCTCTAATCAAATTACTATTTCAGTTGATGATCAGTTGCCTCCTACCATTGCCATGCAAGGCGATGAAGTGACTTGTGAAGGATCTGTTGTCACCTTAACCGCAAGTTCAGGTAATGCTTACTTGTGGAGCAATGGATTGCAATCTCAATCCATTGATGTGATGACTTCGGGTGATTACTCAGTGCAAGTGGATGGTGGATGTGGTTTTATTGGTTCCAATGAAATCATAACCATTAACGTCTTGGACGCTCCATCTATTCTTACCCAAGATTATCAAATTGATGTTTCTGGAAATGTCGATATGGCGGTGTCTGGTGATGGAGAAATTACATGGTATGGAGATGCCTTGGGAATCAATGCATTGGCTAACGGCAGTGCATTTTCAGCCAACGTTTCATCAACAACCACCTATTATGTTGAGTCGGTAAACAATTATCCAGGTGTTGAAGGTCTGGGGGGGAATCCTGCTAATTCGACTTCAGGACAGTATTCCAACTCTACATTCCATTTGTTGTTTGATGCCATGCAAGACATTATCATTGACAGCGTTATGGTGTATGCTCAAAATGCAGGAACAAGAAACATTGAATTGGTAGATGCAAACGGTACTCAAATGACTTCGGGCACTTTTGATGTTCCTGCAGGTCAGTCATACATTGCTTTGAATTTTTCGGTTCCTCAAGGAACAGGATATGGATTGCGTCCAGTGGCCAATTCACAACCAGGTTTATGGAGAGATGGATTGGGTTCAACTTTAAGTTTCCCCTACAGCATCAATGACGGTTCTAATAACACCTTAGCTGCTATTACTGGAACAACTGTCCAACAGCCAAACTCTTTGAATTATTATTACTTCTTTTATGATTGGCACGTGAGCACACCTTCTTTTGAGTGTTCAACAGGTTTACAGCCTGTGACTGTTTATGTGGGCAATGTATTGGGCTGTATGTCGCCAGATGCTTGTAATTACAATCCTATAGCGACAACTGAAGACAATACTTGCGTTTATCCAGGGGCTTCATGTGACGATGGAAATCCAGCTACTATCAATGATGTGTACGCTGCCGATTGCTCATGCGCAGGTGAAACAGTTGGTGTTGAAAACGTTGATGGATTAGGTTCCTTTGGTGTTTATCCCAATCCAACGCAAGGTGTATTGAACATTCAAATTCCAGCCATTCAAGGTTCTATTCAATTGTCGGTTATGGATGTCAATGGACGAATGGTTGAGCAGCGCCAATTGAATGGATCGAATCAAATTGGAGTTGTTCAATTGAACTTGAGTCATTTGGCCAGCGGTTGGTACAATGTGAAAATGGTAACCGAGCTGGGCGTGCACAATTTGAAATTCCAGAAAAACTAATTGCATTAAATCGTCTTTTGAAAAAACCACCTTCGGGTGGTTTTTTTTTATTGTACAATCTATTCGTATTTAATTCGTTTGTAGTTTCACCACATGAAGAAAATTTACCTCTTGTTTTTTTTCGCAATGATTGGAATTCATTCCGCATTTGGACAAAAGGTATTGCCCAAGAATTTGCCTGAGTTTGATGATAGTCCTTTTCACTTCGGCTTTTTGGTATCTGGTAATCGATCTTTCTTTGATATCCGGCAGAAGTATGATGCTTCTTTTTCTGATAGTCTTTTTGGTATTGTTAATGATCCGCAACCTGGATTTAATTTGGCTTTGTTAGCGTCATACAATCCCGTCCCTGCATTGAGTTTTCGTTTTATTCCTGGTTTGGCTTTTCAAGATAGGGCTTTGCAATTTCGATTTTTAAAATCCAATGGGAAGGAAGAAACTGTTATGGTTCGCACTGAATCTGTTTGGCTTGAATTTCCAGTGCTTTTAAAAATGAGAACCAATCGCGTTGGGAATTTCGCTTCTTATGCATTGGCTGGCGCTAAGTATGGTATTGATATGCAGACCCAAAAGGATGTGAATAATGCACTGGTGGGGGAGGCCATCATCAAGCTACAGAATAAAGATTTTTGTCTCGAGTTTGGCGGTGGTGCGGATTTTTTCATGCCATTTTTTAAGTTCTCCACCGAGTTCAAAATTGGTTACGGTCAAAGTAATTTGCTCATTCCGGATGGAACACGATACACCAATCCCATTGAGTCTTTGCGCACAAGAACATACGTTTTTACAATCTCTTTCGAGGGATAATTCAGATTAGTGCTAATTCTTTTCTTTAAAGAGGAATGTATTGAATAGCCATCCGGCAATCAAAGAATATAGAAAGGAAACGATAATCAGTGCTAAACCTCCAAGGCTGGCCAATGAGCCAACTTTGGTAAAGAGAATACTGCGTTCGATGGCTTTTGTTTTTAGTTGTTCTAAAGTATGACCTTTCAACGCAGGATTGTCTTTCATGATTTGTTGAAACTCCTCTTTTGTATCCAATGATTCAATAATCAAGGCAATATCTTGTTGCTGTTTGATCATCATTTCATTGCTAATCCATTTGTAATAGATGACAACCATTAAAGTGCCTAACAAACTGTAAAGCACACTGTATTTGGCTGCTTTTTTAAACAGATTAATAAAACCATAAGTTCTTTGCTGATGGGCATGCGCCATGGCAATGCTGATGGATACCAAAATCAACAGCATATGCAATAGCACTCCCCATTTACTTCCGATACTGGCTTGATGGTTGGTAACCTCTCCAATGATCACGCGTGCGCCAAGCCACAAGCCCGCTAGCAGTATGACAATGTTGATATTGCCAAAAAGTTTACGCATTCATTGAAGTTAAAAACTCCTCATTGTTTCGAGATTTCTCGATTCGGTCCTTGACGAACTCCATTGCCTCAACAGGGTTCATATCCGCCAAATGTCTTCTTAGAATCCACATGCGTTGAAGAATGTCCTTGTCATGCAAAAGATCTTCTCTTCTGGTTCCTGATGAGAGAATATCAATAGCTGGATAAATTCTACGATTGGAAATTTTACGATCCAATTGCAATTCCATATTACCCGTTCCTTTGAATTCCTCGAAAATTACTTCATCCATTT
The DNA here is from genome assembly GCA_945878635.1 of Chryseobacterium gleum. GTDB lineage: Bacteria > Bacteroidota > Bacteroidia > Flavobacteriales_D > Sanyastnellaceae > CAMCTV01. The sequence goes on from CAMCTV010000074.1 coordinate 3,034, forward strand.
TGGAACCTGTGTCTACCAATGCTGTTGCTATAATGGACAACGAACCTCCATTTTCAATTTTGCGCGCAGCACCAAAAAATCTTTTTGGCTTTTCCAATGCGTTGGCCTCAACACCACCACTCAATACTTTACCGCTGGAAGGAGCCACAGTATTGTAAGCCCTTGCCAATCGAGTGATTGAATCCAATAGGATACAAACATCATGTCCACATTCCACCAAGCGCTTTGCTTTTTCAAGAACGATATTGGCGATTTTAACGTGTCGCTCTGCGGGTTCATCAAAAGTAGATGCAACCACTTCGCCTTTGACACTTCGCTTCATATCGGTCACCTCTTCAGGTCGCTCATCGATCAACAAAACCATCAAGTAAACTTCAGGATGATTCTGAGCAATGGCGTTGGCCACATCTTTCAATAGGGTGGTTTTTCCTGTTTTGGGTTGTGATACAATCATTCCTCTTTGTCCTTTACCGATGGGTGAGAAGAGGTCCATGATGCGCATGGAAATATTATTATTGTTATCGGCTAGTTTGAAACGCTCATTGGGGAACAAGGGCGTTAAGAATTTAAATGGGACACGATCTCTAACCCAACTTGGTTCACGGCCATTGATCATTTCTACGCTGATCAATGGGAAATATTTTTCACCTTCTCTTGGAGGACGAACAGCTCCTTTCACGGTATCTCCAGTGAGCAAACCAAATGTTTTGATTTGTTGTTGGCTTACATAAACATCATCAGGCGAGTTCAAATAGTTGAAATCAGAAGACCGAAGAAAACCAAATCCATCCGGCATCATTTCCAATACACCTTCTGCAATGACCAATCCATCGAAGTTGTATCCATGCTCGTCGGGCTGTCCGCGCTTGGAACGGTCAGGACGTGCTAGGATGTTTTGTTGTACAACATCTGAATTCCCCTCTGTTTTTTGATGCACGCGTGGTGTCTCTGCGCCAGTTGGATTTTGTTGATGTTGATGTTGAGGCTTGTTGGGCTGGTCAAAACGCTTGTTTCTTTGAAAGTCATCGCGGTGCTCAAGCTGCGGTCTGTCTTGGTTCCCACGACGTTCATGGTGTTGTGGACGATCCTCGCGTGGCTGATGTTGCTGTGGTCTGGGAGGTCTATTCTCTTGTGCAGGCTGCACGGGAGTTTCTGCTTTGGGCAATGCTGTAGCTTCAGGAGTTGCAATGGTGGGAGCAACAGGCGTTTCATCCGACAGACTTCCGGCCAATTCTAAAGGCAATTCAGCAGCTTCTTTTTTGATTCGCTCTCTTTTTCTCTTATTACTGTCTTCAGTATGCTCTGCGATATTGGCAGGAGCTGTATTTGATATAGGATTGGGAGTAGAAACTTGCGATGCGTTTTGAGTGTCGATGATCTTAAAAACAAGATCTTGTTTTTTAAGTTTGTCTGACGGTGTGATGTTTAATTTATCTGCGATCTCACGCAACTCACCAACTTTCATCGCGTTTAGCGAAACAATATCGTACATGTAATGTGGAATTTGAATTTTAGAATTTGCCCGAATGGACCGTGCAATTGTACAACCAAATTTTGAATCTCCAACTTTTTTTTTCATTTATATTTGACCCCATGATACAACGCATTCAATCATTACAATGGCTAGGTGCCATTATCGCGATGACCCTTCAAATATGGATCAATCAATGGATGGTGAGCAAGAGTATTCACTGGATTTTGATGTTGCCCATTGGGATGTTGTTCTTTGTGATTTTTGATTACAACAATCGCAAACGTCAAATCAAATGGTCCAAGATTTCTTTGGTAACCATGCTGATTTGCACCATCATCATTGAGTCCATGATCAGAGGATATTGGAACGACAAAACCAGGGTTTATTATTCTGTGCCTATCGCTGCATTTGCCTTAACCTACTTGGCCATGCGCAACGTGATGAAAGATGAAGCCAAGGTGAGATCTGTGGATCGAATCAGATAATTATTCCCGATTTGCATTTTCTGATTTGTCGTAAGCAGCAATAATTTTCCTCACCAATTTGTGGCGAATGACGTCTTGTTCGTCGAGTTCAACAATTGCAATGTCGGGTGTGTTCCTTAAAATGTGCACGGCATGCATCAATCCACTTTTTTGACTTTTGGGTAAATCAATTTGCGTGGCATCTCCAGTAATGATGAATTTGGCATTCTGCCCCATGCGTGTAAGAAACATTTTCATTTGCGCTACTGTTGCATTCTGTGCTTCATCCAAAATGACAAAAGCCTTGTCCAAGGTTCTACCGCGCATGAAAGCCAGTGGTGCGATTTCTATGACATTTTTCTCCATGTATTCCGCCAGCTTCTCATAAGGAATCATGTCCATTAGAGCGTCGTACAAGGGTTGTAAATAGGGGTCTAGTTTTTCCTTTAAGTCTCCTGGTAAGAAACCCAGATTTTCCCCAGCTTCTACTGCTGGTCTTGTTAGAATGATGCGTTTGATTTGTTTGTCCTTTAAAGCTCTCACAGCTAAGGCTACAGCAGTGTAGGTCTTTCCAGTTCCGGCAGGACCAATGGCGAAAATCATGTCGTTGTTGTCACAAGCTTCTACCATTCTGTGTTGGTTAGGAGACTTGGCCACCACTTTGTGTCCGCCTGGACCATACACGAGCACATTGTCTTTCCCGCTTTCCACCTTTATTTCTTTTTCACCTGCAAGTATCAACTCTAATTGCGGCATGCTCAATGAATGGTATTTTTCAATGTGCCAGAAGAGCAGTGCTAGCAAGTCATCCATTGCGGCAACATCTTCTGCGCTGCCATGCAATTTCAGAAAGTTGCCTCTTGATACAACTTTGCATTTTGGGAATTTGGATAATATCAGTTTGAACTTGATATTGTTGGGGCCAAAAAACTCAATGGGGTCAATGGCGGGTAGGTAAATTTCTTTCTCGATCAAATCGCTTTGCTTTGTAGCGAATGTAAAAAGATTTTTTATTCAAAATGTTAATCATTCGAGATGAAATGATATATTCGGGCAACTAAACTTTTAACTATGAAAAAACTTTACACTTCTTTGGCTGTATTGGCCATTTCAATCGGGTTGAATGCCCAGGTTACAATTTTTGAAGACAACTTTGATGCTTACACCGTCGGATATGGCGTTGTGGCATCCAATCCACTTTGGAGCAATTGGTCCAATACGGGCAATTCTGACGCAACTGTTTCTTCGGATTATTCAAGTTCACCATCCAACAGTGCCTTTATCAATGGTCAAGCCACAGACTTGGTTTTACCTATTGGCCCATACACATCGGGTAAGTATATCATCTCTTTCAATATGATGATTCCAACTGGAAGCACTGGGGCTTATTTTAATGGAATGCACACTTGGTCTGCTAGCTCAACGGCTTATGAGTGGGCTTTTGATGTATTCTTTGATGGGGCAGGAGCGGTTTCCTATACTTTGGGCGGTACAAATACACCGTCAGCATTGACCTATACCTTGGACCAGTGGTTCAACTTTAGAATCATGGTGGATTTGGACAATGATGCTGTTGAAGCCAAAATGAATAATGAAGTATTGTTTGCTGGACAATGGTCCATTAACAACAATGGCGGAACAGCAGGGCTAAACCAGTTGAATGCTATGGACTTTTTCGGGACGGATATGGCAAGCGGACAAGGCGCTTACTACATCGATGATGTCGCTGTGATTGACTATACCGGTGTTGGTGTTGAAGAGAACATCAGTAACGCTGTTGCCATTTATCCTAATCCTTCCGCTAATGTTAGTGTTTTAAATGTTCCTCAGTCTTCATTTGTTCAGGTTTTGGACATTAACGGCAAATTGTTAATGAGTCAATTTGTTATTGGAAGTCAGTTGACTTTAAATGCAACTGAATTTGCAACTGGAACTTATTTGGTTCGTGTGAATCACAACGGGCAATCATTCACCAAAAAATGGATGGTGAAATAAAGCCTGAATAATTTTCTCAAAAAAAAGGGCCGGAGCAAATTTGCTTTCCGGCCCTTTTCTTGTTTTCGGTTTACAACGCCTTAATTCATTTTGTTTTTTAAGTCAAAGCGATCTAGATTCATAACTTTATCCCAAGCTGAGGCAAAGTCTTTTACAAACTTCTCTTTGGCATCGCTGCTGGCGTATACTTCAGCCAAAGCGCGCAACTCAGAATGAGATCCAAAAATCAAGTCTGCACGTGTAGCGGTCCATTTAACTTTTCCTGTCTCACGGTCTTTTCCTTCAAAGTTTTCTTTGTGCTCATCTGTTGGTTTCCACGTTGTGTTCATGTCCAAAAGATTGATGAAGAAATCATTGGACAAGGTTTCTTTTTTGGTTGTTAATACTCCTGTATTACTGCCGTCGTAGTTGGCCCCTAATGTGCGCAAACCGCCAACCAATACGGTCATCTCAGGAACTGTGAGGGTAAGCAATTGCGCTTTATCCACCAATAGCTCCTCCGTGGGAATGGTGTAATGCGCTTTGGTGTAATTGCGGAATCCATCTGCTTGTGGTTCAAGGTAAGAGAAAGATTGAACATCAGTCTGTTCTTGCGTTGCATCCATACGGCCAGGAACGAATGGTATTTGAATAGAAACGCCATTGTTTTGTGCTGCCTTTTCTACCGCTGCATTACCTGCTAAAACAATGAGATCAGCCATGGAGACTTTCTTTCCTCCCTTGGCGTTTGCATTGAAATTCTTTTGGATTTTTTCCAATGTGCTCAATACTTTTTCCAATTGCTTTGGATTGTTGACAGCCCAATCTTTTTGTGGAGCCAAGCGAATACGGGCACCATTGGCGCCACCTCTTCGATCTGAATGGCGATAAGTAGAAGCAGAAGCCCAAGCTGTTGATACACACTCCGAAATACTCAAACCGCTTTTCAAGATTTCTTGTTTCAATTGTTGTATTTCAATATCACTGATGACAGCGTGATTCAATGCCGGAATTGGATCTTGCCAAATCAAATCTTCTTTTGGAATTTCAGGGCCCAAATAAGTTGACTTGGGTCCCATATCGCGGTGGGTTAATTTGAACCAAGCCTTACCAAATGCTTTGGTGAATTCATCTGGATTCTCCATGAATCTTCTCGAAATCTTTTCGTAGGCTGGATCGAAACGCATGGACAAGTCCGTGGTTAACATGGTAGGTGCAATTTTCTTGGTTGGATCATAGGCATCTGGCACCATCATCGTTGGGTTTTTGGCCACCCATTGCTTTGCTCCCGCAGGGCTGGTTGTCAAGTCCCATTCATTCTTGAAAAGAATTTGAAAGTAGCTATGGCCCCACATGGTAGGCGTGGTGGTCCATGTAACTTCTAATCCCGATGTGATGGCGTCTTTGCCCTTTCCTGATTGGTAGGTGCTCGACCAACCCAATCCTTGCTCTTCGATGGGAGCAGCTTCTGGTTCTGGACCAACATTGGAAGCAGGACCAGCACCATGTGTTTTTCCAAAGCTGTGACCACCTGCAATCAAAGCAACGGTCTCTTCGTCATTCATCCCCATGCGACCAAAAGTTTCGCGGATGTCTTTGGCAGCTGCCAAAGGATCAGGATTTCCGTTGGGACCTTCTGGGTTGACGTAGATCAATCCCATCTGCACTGCGGCCAAAGGATTTTCTAGATTTCTTCCTTCAGCATATCGCTTGTCATCCAACCACTTGGTCTCTGAACCCCAATAAACATTTTGCTCTGGTTCAAAAACATCCTCTCTTCCTCCGGCAAATCCATATGTTGGAAATCCCATCGACTCTAAAGAAACATTACCAGCAAGGATCATCAAATCCGCCCATGAAATCTTGTTGCCATATTTCTGCTTGATGGGCCACAACAATCTGCGCGCCTTGTCCAAATTGGTATTGTCAGGCCAACTGTTTTGTGGAGCAAAACGCTCCATGCCTGAACGCGTACCACCGCGACCATCTCCTGTGCGGTATGTACCTGCACTGTGCCAAGACATGCGAATAAAGAACGGTCCGTAGTTTCCAAAGTCGGCGGGCCACCAATCTTGTGAGGTGGTGAGAACTTGCTTGATGTCGTTCTTCAGAGCTGCATAATCAACGCTGTTGAAAGCTGTGACATAGTTGAAAGAAGGATCCATGGGATTGGACTTTTCTGAGTGTTGTCTTAAAACACCAAGATCCAATCTGTTGGGCCACCAGTCATTCAATTGTTGTCCCTTGCTGGCTGTTTTAGGCCCTTCGTGGAAAGGACATTGGCTGGGGTCTCCGCCTTGGCCATGTTGCGCAATGGCACTGAATCCCATCAGTGCCATTGCAATTGTTGCTATTTTTTTCATTGAATAATATTGTCCATTTACGATTGCAATATTACCCGTTTCTTTTTATTGATGTTATTGATAGTTTTTATTGTGTATAGATAAAACTTATATTATTTCTTGTTGTAAATCAGGTGTTGATCAGCTCTTCGCCTTCAATGGGCGCTCTGAAAACAACCTGTCCGTCAAAGACATCCATCACCATGGGTTCTTCTTTTTGAATTTTCCCGGATAGTATGGCCTTGGATAGGGAAGTCATCACATCTTTCTGAATGATGCGTTTTACTGGACGTGCTCCCATCGCGGGGTCATATCCTTTCTCCATGATGTAGGCCATGGCATCAGGTGTTAGTTGCAAATGAATGTGCTGCTTGTTGAGTTTCTCTGCCAAATGGTGAAGTTGTATTTTAATGATACCTTCCAAATGCTTTTTACTCAATGGCGTGAACATAATGATTTCATCAATCCTGTTGAGGAATTCAGGACGCATGCTGCTGCGCAATACTTGCATCACTTCCTCTTTGGTTTGTTCGAATATTTCCCATTCATTCTTTTCATTGACCTTTTCAAATCGCTCTTGGATAATGCTAGCGCCCATGTTGCTGGTCATGATGATGATGGTGTTTTTGAAATTAACCACTCGGCCTTTGTTGTCCGTTAATCGTCCGTCATCCAATACTTGCAATAAGATGTTGAATACATCAGGATGCGCTTTTTCAATCTCATCCAACAATACAACGGAGTATGGTTTTCTGCGAACAGCTTCTGTCAACTGACCACCTTCATCATATCCGACATATCCGGGAGGCGCTCCTACCAATCTGCTTACGCTGTGTTTCTCCTGGTATTCACTCATGTCAATGCGGGTCATGGCATTTTCGTCGTTGAACAACACTTCTGACAATGCCTTGGCCACCTCGGTTTTTCCGACACCTGTAGTTCCCAAGAAGATGAAAGATGCTATTGGTTTGTTCTCATCTGAAAGTCCAGCTCGGCTGCGTCTTACCGCATCACTAATGGCGATCACAGCCTCTTCTTGCCCAACAACTCTTTTCTTTAATTCATCTTCCAAGCGCATTGAGGTTTTTGGCAAACTTGCTCAAACTCTGGTAGCTTTCTTCAGCGCTGGAAGAAGTGACCTTGCTTCCTTTGCGCATGTCGACAATGGTCTTTTCTACCACTGAGCTTTGCAAA
>CAMCTV010000075.1 GCA_945878635.1 Chryseobacterium gleum
AGGTGTAAATTGAAGGCCAATCGAAATTCATCAATGCCAGCTTCGTGGGCCTTGCCCGGGTTGGGTCCGCCGGTATTGTTGACCAAAATATGAATGGTATTGTTCTGTGCAAATGCTTCAATGGCAGTCTGCACTTCTGAATTGTGGGCAAAGTTGGCGACCAAGATTTGGTGTTGTTGTCCTTTAGTACAAGGCAACTGAGCCAAAACATTATTCAACCGCTCTGCATCGCGCGCCATCAAAGTAACGTTAGCGCCCAATGTTGCTAACTCTATGGCTGCTGCAGCACCAATGCCTTGTGAGCCCCCACATACAAGGACGTTCTTACCAGAAAGAGATAAATTCATGATGCAAATGTAACTTTCGTTCGCAAAGCTTTGTTAACAAATAGGAAAAGTCAGGCTAATTTTTAAGGATTCAATTTTATCTTCGCAGAAATTAAATTTACTGACGTGGATATTTTTGAAAGAATCAAACACAATCGCGGACCCATTGGTCAGCATTCTAAAGAATCTCATGGATACTTCTCTTTTCCTAAGTTGGAAGGGGAGTTGGGTGCACACATGACCTTTCGTGACAAGCCAGTGTTGGTTTGGAGTTTAAATAATTATTTGGGATTGGGTAACGATCCCGAAATCAGAAAAGTAGATGCTGATGCTGCAGCCGCTTGGGGCATGGCTTATCCAATGGGAGCCCGCATGATGAGCGGTCAAACCAAATACCATGAGCAATTGGAACATGAGTTGGCTGATTTCATGCAAAAAGATGATGCATTCCTTTTGAACTACGGTTACCAAGGTTGTATGTCTGCCATTGAGGCTTTGGTGAGCAGAAATGACGTTGTGGTTTATGACAGCGAGTGTCATGCTTGTATGATCGACGGAGTGCGTTTGCACCAAGGAAAGCGTTTTGTATTCCAGCACAACGACATGGAGAGCTTTGAGAAAATGCTCAAAATGGCCAAGAAGTTAACTGAGAAGACGGGTGGCGGTATCATGGTCATGACCGAAGGTGTTTTTGGAATGGCAGGTGACCAAGGGATGTTGAAGGAAATTGTTGCTTTCAAGAAAGAATATGGTTTCCGTTTGTTTGTGGATGATGCCCATGGTTTTGGATCCATTGGAAACATGGGACGCGGAGCGGGAGACGCACAAGGTGTTCAAGCTGAAATTGATGTTTACTTTGGAACTTTTGCTAAGGCAATGGCTACTGTTGGTGCATTTGTAGCGAGCGATCAGCACGTTATTGAGTATTTGCGTTACAATATGCGTTCTCAAACTTTTGCCAAATCGTTGCCTATGCCTATCGTGATTGGAGCATTGAAGCGTTTGGAGATGATCAGAACAAAGCCTGAATTGCAAGAGAACCTTTGGAAAATCGCTCGCGCCCTGCAAAGCGGATTGACAGAAGCTGGTTTTGATATCGGAAAAACCAATTCAGTGGTTACGCCTGTTTTCCTCAAAGGAAGTTTGGGTGAAGCCACCAATGTTACTTTAACATTGCGTGAGAAGCATGGTATCTTCTGTTCTATTGTTGTGTATCCAGTTGTGCCAAAGGACGTGATCATGTTGCGTTTGATTCCTACAACCGTTCATACTTTGGAGGATGTGCGTTATACGATTGAGTGCTTCACCAAGGTGAGAGCGCAATTGGAAGCAGGCGAGTTTGCTGGCGAGCGCATTGCCAGTTGGGTATAATTCATTGGGTTAATATGTTAAAGGGATTCAAGTGAATCCCTTTTTTTCGTACTATTGTTTCTATTAATTTGAGATTATGAAATCAAAATGGATTTTGGGTTTAACCCTTTTGAGCGCAAGTTTTTTTATTTGCGGTGTATTAAGTGAGGATGGTAAAGCAGGTAAAACGGGCGCTCCAGGTGAAGGCACTTGTGTTCAATGCCATGCCGGAACAGCTTTGAATGCAGGAGGTGGTTTTGTTTTTGTTGAATCTTCCAACATGATTTTCGGTCAACACGCATTGGGTGAAACCTACGATATGTCGGTTACTGTTGGCCAGATGGGCAATAGTCTTTTTGGATTCAGCGTTGTTGCTTTGGATGCGAACGGTAATTCTGTCGGAACTTTTGCGGCAGGAACGGACAATCACACGGAGAATTTTTCGGTGCAGGGTAGTTCTCGTCAATATGTTACTCACAACTTGAATGGTGGTTCTTCTCAGGATGAACACACCTTCAATTTCACCTGGACCGCTCCGAGTGAAGATTTTGGTACCATTACATTTTATGCAACCGGATTGGCGGCCAATGGCAACGGTATGAACTCAGGCGATAAAGTTTACAGTGCAACAATGGAGTCTACGGTACTGCCAAACAACGTAACTAATGCGGTCCAGAATCAAGTGTCCATCAATTGGGACCCCATTCAAAAGGCCATCGTGGTGAGCAATCACAACAAGCCTTATTCGTTGGAAGTGTTTGATGTGCAAGGAAAGATCGTTTTAAACAAAGGTCAGCGTTCTGAGTCAATTGTTCCAATGGGACAATTGTCATCGGGCTATTATGTGGTTCGTGTAACATTCGAAGGAAAAAAGACTGATCGCAAAATATTTATTTAATTCTATAAGCATTACCAGAAAAGGCGCAAGATATTTGCGCCTTTCTTGTTTGTATGGAAGAAGCATTGTGGCCGCGCTATTTTATTCAACTGTCTTATGATGGTTCACACTTCCATGGTTGGCAGCGTCAACCCAATGCGTTGTCTGTTCAGGAAGTTCTTGAGTCAGCCCTTTCCAAAATATTAAGACAAGAAAAAGTCATTACCACGGGTTGCGGACGAACAGATACCGGTGTTCATGCTACTGAGTTTTATGCGCATTTTAATGCCATGAAGGTCATTGAAGATGTTTCGGAAGTTGTATTTAGAGTCAACCAAGTGCTGCCCAAGTCTATTGCGGTGTATGAGATTTTTCAAGTTGGTGACAAGTGCCATTCTCGTTTTGATGCCACAGAACGGGGTTATCATTATTTTTTGCATTTCGAAAAGAATCCATTTCTGCATCAGCGCTCCATGTTCTATCCTTATAAATTGGATATGGATAGAATGAATCAAGCTGCACGATTATTGGTCCGCAAGGGAGACTTCTCCAGTTTTTGCAAATCAGGTGGCGGACAAAAAACCAACATTTGTGATGTGAGAAAGGCAGAGTGGAGCGTGAACGAAAAAGGGCAGTGGGTGTTTCATATAGTAGCGGATCGTTTTTTGAGAAACATGGTGAGGGCTGTTGTGGGTACTTTAATAGAGGTTGGAAGAGGAAAGTTGAATGTGACACAGATGCAAGAGATTATAGATTTACAAGAACGCGGTGCCGCGGGTGATAGTGTTTATGCGTGTGGTTTATACCTTACCCAAGTAAGTTATCCATACATAAAAGAAGGAGAATATGTCCAATAGTGCAGGGAAGGCTTTTGATAAGAAAATATTTTGGCGTTTATACCAACGGAGTTCTCCGTATCGTTTTCAATTTTATTTCACTTTTTTTTGGGTGCTGGTGCTGGCTGGAATGTCCATCATTCGTCCAAACCAGATGCGGTCATTGATTGACGAGGATTTGGCATCAGGGAACTCCAATGCCGTACTCTGGGGGTCTATTTCTTTTGTCGCAGTTTTGATTTTAGAAAGTTTGATTCAATATTATCAAACTTATCAAGCGAATAAAATGGCGCAGAGTATAACACTAGATCTGCGTTCAGAATTGTTCAAGCACAGTTTAGGATTTCGCTTGTCCTTTTTTGATAAAACACCTGTAGGTCAGATGGTCACCCGTCACATCAGCGATGTGGATGGTATCGCAGAAGTATTTAGTGTGGGGTTGCTGGATATTTTTAGGGACGTTCTCAAGTTGGTGGTGATTATCGGTGCCATGCTTTGGGTGGATTGGAAGATGACTTTGGTGGTAATTATTCCTATTCCCATTTTGTTGTATGCAACAAGGATTTTTCAAGAGTCGGTGAAAAAGTCTTTCAATGATGTTCGCAATGAGGTGGCCCGCATCAATGTCTTTATTCAAGAGCATGTCACGGGTATGAACATCGTTCAAATGTTTGGTCAAGAGAAACGCGAGGAGAAGAAGTTTGATCACATCAACGAGACGCACAGAGATGCCCACATCAGAGGAGTTTGGGCCTATTCAGTCTTTTTTCCCGTAGTTGAAATTTTATCGGCATTGTCGGTGAGTCTCATGCTGGGTTGGGCGCTAAGAGGAACATTTGATGCCACATCATCACCAGGTGTATTGTTACAGTTTTCTACTTTCATATCCATGATGTATCGTCCCATTCGTCAAATGGCAGACAACTTCAATGTATTGCAAATGGGAATGATCAATGCTGATCGCGTGTTTCAAATGTTAGATCGGGATGAGTCTCAATCTGATTTGTCTGATCCTACTCCTCATTTAAAGGGGGATGTAGCTTTTGTGAATGTTGATTTTTCATACAACGAAGAACAAGAGGTTATTCGGCAGTTTAATCTGGATGTAACTGCTGGTCAAATGATCGCATTGGTTGGTCACACGGGCAGCGGAAAGTCGACAATCGTTCAATTGCTCAATCGTTTGTACGAGAGGAAGAACGGTAACATCCTCCTAGATGGAAGATCTATTGACGAATTTTCATTGGATTTCCTCAGACGAAAGATTGCGGTGGTTCCTCAAGATGTTTTTTTGTTCAGTGATAGCATATACAACAATCTAACCTTGGGTGATGACAGCGTCACTCGGGCGGAGGTAATAGCGGCTTGCCAAAAGGTGGGTATTCATGATTTTATCATGCAGTTACCACAGGGCTATGACTTTGATGTTCGGGAAAGAGGTTTGGTACTGAGCGCCGGTCAGCGACAACTATTGGCTTTCGTTCGGGCTTACCTCACCAATCCCTCTATTTTGATTTTAGACGAAGCCACGAGTAGTGTAGACAGTGACTCTGAGCGTTTGATTCAACATGCCACTGATTTGATTACGCAAGGCAGAACTTCATTTGTTGTGGCCCACCGATTGTCAACCATTCAAAAGGCAGATAAAATTGTATTGTTGGACAAAGGAAAGATTGCTGAAATGGGGCGTCATGATGAATTGATGGCCTTGCATGGTCAATACCGTAAAATGTATAACTTGCAGTTTGATGAATCCATCTTCTAAATCAAAGGCTAGCTTGATTGTTGACTTAATGTACAACAATGATCCGTTCTCTCAACTGCTCGGAATGGAGCGTATAGAAGATGGACCTGGTGTTTCTGTATTGCGAATGGTCGTCACGAAAAGTATGCTGAATGGATTTTCCATTGCCCACGGTGGAATAACCTATTCTCTAGCGGACAGCGCATTGGCCTTTGCCTCCAATGGCCACGGAATTCAATCTGTAAGTATCGAAACCAGCATCAGCCATGTGAAAAAGGTTATTGAAGGTGATGTTTTGACCACTGAGGTTATTGAGAAAAATTTGACTTCCAAGACTGGGTTGTATGAAGTGGTTGTTCGAAATCAGAACAGTGAACCCGTTGCTTTTTTCAAGGGAACTGTTTACAGAACTGGTAAACCCTGGGAGGTGTAAATTCACCTTTGTTTGGAATCGATGATGATGGTCACCGGGCCGTCATTGACCAACGCTACTTTCATATCTGCCCCAAATTCACCTGTCTCTACTGTTCCTTTGAAGTTTTCTTTAAATGACGCTATGAATGATTGGTACAGAGGGATAGCCATATCTGGAGGCGCACTATCCATGAAACTGGGTCTATTGCCCTTTTTAGTATCTGCATAAAGAGTAAACTGACTGATAATGATCACCCCACCGCCACTGTCCTGCACGTTCAAATTCATCTTACCATTTTCATCTGAAAAAATCCTGAGACCAATGATCTTTTTAATCAAATATTGAATGTCCTCTTCGTTGTCTTCTTTGCCAATGCCAAGCAGAATCACCAATCCTTTTTCAATGCTAGCCACTTTAGCATTGTCAATAGTGACCGATGCATTTAAACTCCTTTGAATAACAACTCTCATGCTTTTGTGATTAACCGCTGAAGGTTAAGAATTTCAGGCAGTTTAGGACAAATATAAACGGGGATGTTTTAACTTCGTTATGTGCTTCATCAAGAGATTACGTATTTGAAAGGTGTTGGTCCTGCAAGGGCTAAGGTGCTCAATGAAGAATTGGGTGTCTATACTTGGCGTGATTTGTTGTTTCACTATCCCTTTCGGTATATCGATAAATCTCAAATTACATCAGTGTCACAGATCAAGACAGAGCATGAGCCGGTACAATTGTTGTTGGAATGTGTGTCATGGCAGGAGCTTGGTGTTGGTCGTGCAAAACGATTGGCTGCACGTTTTAGAGATGCCAGTGGGGATATTGAATTGGTGTGGTTCAAAGGTGCGCAATACATTGTAAAGAGTTTGCAAATCGGACAACACTACTTGGTGTATGGAAAGCCTACGCTGTTTTCAGGTAAGTACAATATTGCCCATCCTGAAATGGAATGGGTGGAGAAGTCAAGGATGATGTCGGGGAGCACCATGAAGCCAGTTTACCGTTCAACTGAGAAGGCTGCCAAGAAAGGATTGAACAGCAATGGGATTGCGCAATTGACACGTCAAATGATTGCTGAAATGCCGGTCAATGTGATTCCAGAGAATCTGCCCGTTTCCATTCTATCCAAGTACAAATTGATGGATAGAGAAAAGGCCATCAGAGAATTGCATTTTCCAACAGATGCCAAAACTTTGGAGTTGGCGGTGAGAAGGTTAAAGTTTGAGGAGTTGTTTTATTTGCAGATAAAAGTTGCTGCACAAAAGTTGGCATTGACCAAAGATGAGCGCGGGGTGGTATTTGAAAAGGTGGGCCATTATTTCCATACCTTCTATGATGAGCACTTGCCTTTTGAATTAACAGGTGCACAGAAGCGGGTATTGAAGGAGATCAGGCAGGATGTGGGCAAAGGTTTTCACATGAATCGCTTGATACAAGGGGATGTTGGAAGTGGGAAAACCATTGTGGCCATTTTGAGCATGTTATTGGCAGTAGACAATGGATTTCAATCTTGCTTGATGGCGCCTACAGAAATATTGACATTGCAGCATTACAAGGCGATGTGTGAACTATTGGAACCGCTGGATATCAAGGTGGAAATTCTAACAGGGTCAACCCGCGCTGCAGAGCGACGAAGAATCCATGCAGGATTATTGGATGGGTCCATTTCAATGTTGGTGGGTACACATGCGCTCATTGAGCCTGTTGTACAATTTAACAACTTGGGTTTGGTCATTATTGATGAGCAGCACCGTTTTGGAGTAGCGCAGCGCGCGCGACTCTGGGAAAAAGCCAAGATCCCTCCGCACATTTTGGTCATGACAGCGACGCCGATTCCAAGAACATTGGCCATGACCGTTTACGGTGATTTGGATGTAAGTGTCATTGATGAATTGCCTCCTGGCCGTAAGCCGATTCAAACGGTTTGGAGAACGGATGCCAGACGTTTGGAAATAGATGGGTTTTTGGAAAAGGAAATCAAGAAAGGAAGACAAGTGTACATTGTGTATCCATTGATTGATGAGAGTGAAGCTTTGGATTTTAAAAATCTCATGGAGGGTTATGAAAGTGTGGTTCGAAGATTTCCAAGACCACAGTATCAGATCAGTATCGTTCATGGACGCGCCAAAGCGGAGGATCGTGATTTTGAGATGAATCTTTTTCTCAAGGGCAATACGCATATCATGGTGGCTACCACTGTTATTGAGGTGGGTGTAAACGTGCCCAATGCATCCGTTATGGTCATAGAGAGTGCAGAGCGTTTTGGATTGTCCCAATTGCACCAATTGCGGGGCAGAGTAGGCCGAGGTGCTGATCAAAGTTATTGTATTTTGGTGACAGGTGATAAGTTGTCTCAAGAGTCAAAATTGAGAATGGAGACCATGTGCCGAACCAACGACGGTTTTGAAGTTGCCGAGGTGGATTTGCAACTGAGAGGTCCTGGCGATATTTCAGGAACGCAACAGAGTGGGGTATTGCAGCTTAAAATAGCGGACATCGTAAAGGACCAGTCCATTTTATTAGCAGCCCGCGAATCAGCCATGGAATTGGTAGAAGCTGATGCTGGTTTTAATCAGCCTGAAAATTATTGTGTTAAAAAACAATTAGATGAAAACAATACGCTGCAGTCCAATTGGTCAAAAATCTCTTAGTTGGATTGTTTTAATCGTTCTACTTCTCCCGTTTACAACCTGGGGTCAATCGGGTTGCACTGACATTCAGGCCAATAATTTTAATCCTATCGCTATAATCAATGATGGTTCCTGCTTATACGCTACCACAATTGCACAGCCTGAATTTTCGGTACCGCTGAATGCTGATGTCAAGGAGACTTCAGGATTGTTTTTATGGAATGAAAAATGGTGGACTTTTAATGATGATACAGATGGTAATTTTTACGCTCTTGATACGCTAACAGGTGAAATTATCGACAGTATTGATTGGTCGGTACTCACCAATGTAGATTGGGAGGAGGTGCAGTGCAATGAAGAGTTTGTTGTAATAGGCGATATTGGAAACAATCAAGGAAACAGGACTGATCTGAAGTTTTTTGTTATTCCTTACAATAATTTTGCTTCAGGAGATTTGTCCGTTGTGGATACAATTTCTTTTGCATATGAAGATCAAACGGATTGGACTCCCAACTTGAACAATCACGATTTTGATGCTGAAGCATTTCTATTGACGCAAGACAGTATTTTTGTTTTTTCAAAGTGTTGGAGTTCGATGCAAACCAAGCGGTATGCCCTTCCGATTGAGGTGGGGGAGCATGTGGCACAAAAACGAGAAGAATACAATGTCCAGGGTTTGATTACAGGAGCTACTTGGGATGATTTGAAACAGAAAGTAGTTCTGTGTGGTTATAGCAATTTGTTAATGCCTTTTGCGCTGTTGCTGTTTGATTTCAGTGATGGAAATTTTTTAAATGGAAACAAACGGAAGATTGTGCTTGGTATGGGATTGCATCAGGTTGAAGCTGTGGCGTCAAATGGCCACGGAGATTTCTTCTTTACCAATGAATTATTCGATGGAATTGTTGCAGTATCTGCAGCTTTTCACCGCGGATGGTCAATCACTTCATGGGTGACCAGTTTAGATGAAGTAATCAAACTTGACAAAGCTCCTTTCATTTATCCCAATCCTGCTTCTGACCTATTGACCATTGAATTGGGTTCCATTCACATTGCTTGGCGATTTGAAATTTTTGATGACAAAGGTTTGATGTTGGATAAGGGCCGATCATGGGGTAAGCAGTTGACATACGATGTGTCCACTTTAGCTCCGGGAGTTTACACCATCATGTTGTTGAAAGGCAATCAATATTATCCGTATCGATTCATCAAGCAATGATAACTTAGCAACATGTCAGAACGCAAGGCGATTATTTCTGGACTTTCATGGAACACCTTAACAGTAGTGTTGCAGGTTGTAATTCAATTGGTATACACCGCTATCATGGCGCGTTGGATTGCGCCAGCTGATTTTGCCATGATGGGTATTGTGTTGAGCTTAATGGGTTTTGCGGAGATTTTCTCTCAAGTAGGGATTGGTCCAGCTTTGATTCAGCGCAAAACGGTGAATCAGGATCATGTCAATGGCGCCTTTTGGACGGCTGTAGGGTTGGGTTTGTCTTTCACTTTGTTGTTTGTGTTTTTAGCGCCTTGGATTGGTCAGTTGTATCAAATGCCAAATTTGGTTCCTATCACTCAAGTTGTTTCTACTGCATTTTTTATTTCAGCTTTGGGTGTTGTTCCTCGAAGTTTCATGATGAAGCACATGTCTTTTCGTTCCTTTTTTAAGGCAAGCATGTGGAGTGTGGTTTTGGGGAATTTGGTTGTTGGGTTGGGGTTGGCCTATTTGGGTTGGGGTGTTTGGGCCTACGTATGGGCACTTTTTTCTCAGAATGTAATCATGACCTTGGGATACTGGATTTTGGAACCTGTGCGTGTTGGTTGGGAAGGAACGCGCAAGGGGATTAAGGAGTTATTGCGATATGGAACAGGCAGTACTTTGTTCAACGCGCTGAATTATGCGGCTACCAAGGTGGATGTAACAATGGTTCCCCTGTTGTTGCCTTCTGGTCAAATGACCTTTGCGGGTTGGTATGAAAGAAGTGCTTACGTGGTTTCTTTGCCCATTACCATCATGGCCAAGTTGAGCGATAATGTCTTGTTTAGTGGAATGTCCAAAATGCAAGATGAACTTGATCGATTGCGAAAATTGGTATTGATTACAACCAACGTACTAGCCATTGCTGTAATTCCTACATCGATTTGGGTTATTCTTCATGCTGAATGGC
>CAMCTV010000076.1 GCA_945878635.1 Chryseobacterium gleum
GCGAATCACCTTCATATCTGCTGTGTTCATGATAACAACTTGATTGCTTCCATTCACCACCGCAACTGCCTTATCACCAATCACATTCACACGTTGAAGAATATCGCCCAATCCACTTCCATTGGACTGTCTGAAGGCATCTTTTGCAATTCTACCATCAGCAGTAACAACATCAATACTGGCATTGTTTCCATTGAATGCGCCTTCATTCACCCACCACAGCCCATCCCGCAAGTCATATACCTCAGAAGTGGGTTCTTCAGTTGGTTTATCCTTTTTACATGATACGGAGAATAAGGCTAAGACAATTAAAACGGAATAATACTTTTTCATTTGATTTGAATATTGATTTGACATTTATAAACTCTTCCCGGTAAAGCATATGAGCGGACCTCTTGGTACTGAACATCAGCAAGATTTTCGACACCCACTGACCATTGAATTCCTGAATGAGAAGAAT
This sequence comes from Chryseobacterium gleum, assembly GCA_945878635.1. Lineage (GTDB taxonomy): Bacteria > Bacteroidota > Bacteroidia > Flavobacteriales_D > Sanyastnellaceae > CAMCTV01. The sequence continues at coordinate 461 of CAMCTV010000076.1, forward strand.
ATCTTCCAAGACTACAATCCAATAGCGAATAATCAGACAATGACGAACTGATTTCATTCGATTCATCCGTGTATCGCAAACTCGTCCACTTATAATTCAGCTGAATAAAAAAATTGGTTTTGTGCATCCACATACATTCCATTGCCCATTTCCATCGGGGAGTATAGGGCAACTGCGACTTGCCTAAAGCATCAGCATTGTTCAGATCATTTTGCAGTGTGACTTCATTCATTTGACCATAAACCTTTGTTTTTAATACACTTTGAAATATAGGAAAACTCGCATTTATATTTCCATTTATAGATTGCGCTATGACATAGCTCAGATTGAGAGGGGTCCAAATCCCATTAACACTAGGTACCCATTGAATCCAATCACTTACCCAACGTTGGTTGTACTCTATGTCAAAAGATAATTTAGACTGAAAGTCATTGTCAGGAGCAAGCATCCATTCCGCAAAAGTTCTAAAACCTTTGGCTGACTCTTGTTTCAGTTCAAGATTACCTGATCCAGGCCAATACAATTCATTAAAGTCTGGCATTCTTTGCTGGAAAAAAGCAGCCATTTGCAACCTCAGATAGTACTTCTGTAGATTGGGATTGGTATTCCCTTTCACCCACTCGATGGTTGCTTCATGCTGATCATTGGAGCGTTTACCCCAGTATTGTCTGTCTACCACCAAATAGAAATTCCATCGCTGTCCTAGCCATCTTGACTCGGATAACAATTGAGGAATCTGCTGAAGAATTGTAGGATTCAAATTATATCCCACCTTCACCATTCTGTTACTAACTTTTACGTTCTGCCAATATCTTCTCAAACGATATTGAAGCAACCCAGAGAACCAATGTTGTTGAATAAGCGTGCTGTTCTCACTCCAATCATTGACACCTTCAAATTGATAATTCACTCTGTACTGCTGATTGTCTCTGGTTCCAACATAATTCAACGCCCAATTGCGAAGAATTCTTTCTCCCCTTGTCTTTCGTTCCAAGCCCAATTGCCATCTGTGAATATCATCATCTTGTTCTTGCAAATATTTGCCATCCTGTCCCATCGTATTGGGAAGCTCTGCATTGCGTTGAACTGTCCAATACTGTCCTGATAATTGATATTGCCCAAGTTCTGCATTTGTCTTATACAACAAACCGTGTTGAGAGACATCATTATTCGATTGCTCTATTCTTCTGGCACCCAAAAGGTCTTTCCATTGATAGGAAAATTGGTTTCGAAAATCTCCTTGAATCCATTTCAATTGATTGTGCCATCTTTTGTTTTCACCAAATATCCTCCGCTGATTTATTTCACCACCACTTGATCGATTGCGCAGTGAATTCATCTCCATCCAAAAACCTACCAAAGGAGCACTCTCCTTGTGGTATTGATTGAGATGAATATTCCCTCCAAAGCCAGCATAACCACCATTTTCGATTGATTTAGAGGACCCCATGGAAAGTTGATCAAAAAAATAAGTGGGAACCAGAGAAAAATCTGTTTGACCTAACGTGAGAGAATTAAGCGATACCCCCTTCCATGATAATTGGGTATGATCTGGGCTCAATCCATTCATGCGCAACAAACAAGCCGTGCCCTGCGGTCCGTATTGATAAACATTCACTTGTCCGTTCTTGGAGAGCGCTCTTCCCAAATCCATGCTCTTGTTCAGAGAAAAGAATATGGAATCCATTGTTCCACTCAGTCTGTGAAAAGGCTGAATGTACCGAACTTCAATTTTCTCCAACGGAATATTAAAGTAATAACGAGGCAAAGAATCTTCTCCTCCGATTGCAAGCAATTCGACAGTGGAACAGAAAGTCCCCAAAAACAATATGCATTTGAGCCAATGCTTCATATCCTCTCTGAACCTTTTCCCGGATTCATTGAATGGTTAATGCACTTGGCAGGTCTTCTGACTTCACCCCTTCATTCAATGGACCTTCCCAATTTCTCAGTGGCCTTAGACATTGAACTTCCTTGTTTAAGGGAGGTTTACAGCTGCGGGTACAGTTGGAGTCTTTCACTCCATTCCCTCTTCGTTTTGTTCTTCAACAAAAACCAAATACAAGGCAAATATAGATAAATACTTAACAAACCCTAATTTAGCAGACTGAATTAATCGACATGAAAAAAACTCTTCTATTTATTTTGCTGTTCACTCAAGGCTTTATTGCATTGTCTCAAAAAACAACTTTGACCGGATCCAATGTCAATATCACCATCATTGCCATGGACTACGCAGCGAGTAAAAAATCATTCCGTGAATTCATTGTTCAAAACAGCATCACCATCAATTCTCAAGATGAGTCTAAAACCAGTTTGTCAGCCACCTTTGATTTAAATCTAGAAGTGTATGCCAAATTAAGACTGCAACTGAATGATTGGGGATACATCAGCAACGATGACATCAATACAACCGGCTATCAATTGGAATTGGATGAAATTGATTTAGAGATTGAGTTCGTGACCCAAAAGAAAAACTCATTTGAGCAAATTCTTCAGCAGCATGAAATGAAATCCGCGCAATACGAATCCCTTTGGAGAGAAAAACAAGGATTAGAGGATCGAATCTTTAATCTGAAAAAAAGAAGAACCGTTTTAGAGAAAAACGCTCTACCCTATCGGGTGTCTATTACCTTGATGGAAGAGATTACCAGTCCACAAGAAAGCAGGGTTACCTTTGTCAATATGCCAGGGTTTGAGTACAGTTATCTTAAAATAGAAAACCCAAATGACACGGTTTCCTCAGCCTATTATCAAGGATACTTTTTAAAATATCTCTTTACCAAGGGTAAGAGTTACGCTTCGGTAGGGGTTTATCAATCAACACAAAAGCCTGCTGGAGATAGCACCATCTTTTCTGAATTGTTTGTGATGAATTTTGGTCAAGATTTTTATTCCCGACATTTCGGACGAGGTTCCAATAAATTCGGCAATTTGTACTCGGGTTATACCGTTGGTTACATGGCCGCGAGTAACGAAGTAAGATCGCAAGATATTTTTTACTTATCACCTTCTATTGGCCTAGAATTATTCAAAAACAATTACATCCTCTGGGATACCAAGATCAACTATTTGATTCCATTCAGCTATCAACGAAACTTGAGAGGATTTGGACTCAATACCTCCATCAACTTTGTATTCTAAATTGTTAGACAATAAAACCATTTCATTTGCGTTAATCAAAAAAAAATAAAAAACGCTTATGGCAGATTCTACTCTTGTTGTTTCAAAAATCAATCACCAACCTTCGTCAGAAATCATTGAAAACATCTTGGCTTATTCAGCTGGATTAAAAGTGATGCGCACCAAAGAAGGAGATGTTTTTTGTGAACTAATGAATTGATTCGCTCAATGAATCAACAAAAAGGGCTGCACATGCAGCCCTTTATTTTTTATCCATCTTGAATGATTACTTCAACAAAGCAGCCATTGCTTGACCAATTTCTGCTGGTGAATCAACAACAGTGATTCCGCACTCACGCATGATTTTTTTCTTTGCACTCGCTGACTCATGTTCACCTGAAACAATGGCTCCAGCATGGCCCATTGTTCTTCCTTTGGGAGCAGTCTCTCCAGCGATAAATCCTACAACAGGTTTGTTGCCGTGTTCTTTGATCCACATAGCGGCCTTTGGCTCCAACTCACCACCAATCTCACCAATCATGATGATGCCCTTGGTGTGGGGGTCATTCATCAACAATTGAACAGCTTCAAGGGTTGTCGTTCCAATGATAGGATCTCCACCAATACCGATAGCTGTAGTAACACCCAATCCAGCCTTGGCAACTTGGTCAGCAGCTTCGTACGTTAAAGTTCCTGACTTGGAAACAATACCTACCGTTCCGGGTTTGAATACAAAACCTGGCATGATGCCCACCTTGGCTTCTCCCGCTGTAATAATTCCTGGACAGTTGGGGCCTATCAAACGAGCTCCTCTTGCTACAGCATAAGTTTTGGCTTTTACCATGTCAGCAACCGGAATTCCTTCCGTGATGGTCACAATGACTTTAATTCCTGCATCCGCTGCTTCCATAATGGCATCAGCTGCAAAAGCGGGTGGAACAAAAATAATGGTAACGTCTGCTCCAGCCTTTTGAACAGCTTCTTCAACTGTATTAAAAACCGGACGGTCAAGATGAACGGATCCACCCTTTCCAGGTGTAACTCCACCTACAACGTTTGTTCCGTATTCAATCATTTGTTGCGCGTGAAAAGTTCCTTCACTTCCAGTGAATCCTTGAACGATGACGCGTGAATCTTTGCCAACTAATACACCCATTTCTTTTTGAATTTGAATGCGAAAATAAACGAGAACCGATTAACCTCAAGTATTTTTTTACAACTGAAACCATTTCCAAAGCGTTTCGTATACTTGTGTTATGAGTAAAATAGCTATAATCGGAGGTGGAGTTGCTGGTTTACTGGCTGCACTTGAGTTGCAAAAACGTGATTTCCACATTGATATATTCGATCAAAATTTTTTACAGGGTAATTTGGGATTCGGCTTTTTGCTCATGCCCAATGGGGTTAATGCTTTGAAAGAAATGGGGCATTGGAAGGCCATCGAGAACTGGGTTACTCCAGCCCAACAAGTAATCACCATGAATGATGCCCAGGAGATTAAGAACATTACTCCTGTGGACAATGTTTTCGGCATCAGTCGAACCCAATTCTTGCAATCCTTATCCAATCACATTCAATCCAATGTCACCTACTTTCAGGATTACGTTAGCATCAACGATCAAAGACAGTTGACGTATGGCGGCATTCCCTTTCCCTTGGAAAAATACGACTGGATTTTGGGATGTGACGGTAGCCATTCCGCGGTCAGAAAATATTTATTCCCTGATGCAGAGACCATTGATGCTCCAACTTACGAAATCAATGGCTCATACTACGATGAAACATTTTGCGCACAAAACGCGGGTTCTTTGATCAAGATCATTTTTGATGAACCTGGAATAGCCGTTGGATTTCTTCCTCTGAAAACAGGACAAGTTATCTATTACGTTCAATTGGCTAAAAGGCTCTATCCCGAGCCAACCAGAAATGCTGATTTAGCAACATTTACTCAGGAATTGCTATCAAAATACAAGCATCCATGGATTCAAAATCTTATTCAAAACCACGTTCATACACCTTATCTATGGCGGGGGAAAATATTATTTGGTGTCGACCAATATGTGGTGGACAATATGGTACTTATGGGAGATGCTGCTCATATCGCACTGCCCTTTACCAGTCAAGGAACCAACTTGGCCATTGAAGATGTATTGTCTTTTACCACAACACATGATATCATCAGCAACAAATCTGAAGTAGCATTGGCTCATTTCAATAATCGACGAGCCGATTGCGAGCGAATTGCATTTGAAGGAATGGAATATGCCCATCTATTTGCTACCGAGCCTTCTGATTTCATGATTCAACATGTTCCACTCGCTTTTGATCAACATTCATGACATACAAAAACAGCATACCATACTCATTCTTGAAATCCAATGCATTCAACTTGCGTTGGGCTGAAGTGGCGGATGATGTTATTCCGCTCACAGCCGCTGACGGCGACCTCCCCTTTTCACCTGAAATCAGTCAAGCCATCATCAAAGCCAGTGAGAATAACCTTTTCCCTTATGGACAACCACAAGGTAATTTGTCTTTTAGAGAATCCATCGCCGCTCATTTCAAAAGCAATAAATCATCTTCCATCCATGTAGATCAGGTATTGGCCACCAATAGCGCTGCAGCAGCCATTCAAGACTGGTGCTATCATTTCCTGCAGCCAGGAGATGAGGTATTGATTCCTGATCCCGTTGATTTTCTTTTGGGATACTGTGCTGAAAAAGCCGGAGCTAAAGTGAAAAGAATTGCTGCTGAACCCATCTGGGATGCGGCTCAATGGCAAGCAGCCATCACAGAAAAGACAAAGGCCATCATGATCTGTCATCCGCACAATCCTTTGGGATTTCATTATGATGCGGATTCACTCCTGTCCATAAGTCGTTTTGTAAAAGAAAACAACCTCATGTTGCTATCAGATGAAGTTTGGAGTGATTTGGTTTGGGATCGTTCTTTTGAAAGTATGGCCAAATACTGTAATCAAGCCTGGATTGTTTACGGCCTTTCCAAAGGATTTGGACTAGCTGGATTGCGCATTGGTGCGCTTATCGGCCCCAATAAATATGAAATTCAATCCTTGATGGATACACAAGGATATTCCAGAACAACACATGGTGTTTCCACCCTTTCTCAAGTAGCCGCAAGAGCCGCGCTTGAATCCACTCAGGCTGGGAAATTGTATCGAAAGCCAATTGAACAAACGCTGAATCGTGCCATTCAAAGATTGGCGTCAGAACAATCATTTTTTCAGGTCACAAGACCCTCAGCAACTTTTGTCCTGTGGTTAGAAATACCCAAGGAATCAAATGCTGAAAAACTATGTCAGCGACTGGAAAGCGAAGCCAAAGTAAAATTGGTCCCTGGACTGCCTCAGTGGTTTGGACCCGGCGCCGAGGGCCATGTAAGAATGAGTTGCGCTACTTCCATAGAAGTCATGGATGAAGCATTAAATAGAATTTTTGATTGGTTAAAATCCAATACCTAGTGAGTCAATTCAAACCAACGGACGCCCAAATATTCTTGCTCCGTTTGACCTGGTGTTGGGAAAAACACCAGCTCAGCTTTGGTCTTGATGGCTTTTAAATCCATTAGGGATGAATAACCTGGTCGCATCATTATTTTCTCTGCACCCAATAATACAGATGCCATGGTTGCATCATCCAGGTGTGAAATCAAATCTACATTGCCTTCTTTAATAGTTCGGTTCAAATGCGGCTGGCCGGATATGATCAAGCATCGCTTCCCAGAAGAAAGAAAAAGCTGCATGAGTTGTTGCTCTAAAACTGTGCGTTGTAATTCAGGACCACTGATCCAACCCACCCATTCGTAATTGGTCTTTTGGTTTTCCCATCTCTGAGTATTAAAGCGACTCAACCAACCGATGAAGATCACAGGGATAGATGCCTGAAAACGACTCAATTTACCCGATAAACGCGAAGATTCATCCTCAACATCCGGAATCCAAATCGCATCAAATCTTTTCATCCTATTCCAAAATAATCTTTGGTAAATGAGGCTCATCCATGAAGGCATGATGGGATTGGTTTGATGGGTGATGAAAACAGAATGAACATTTGATAGGAAAATACCAAATCGATTGTCAGCAAACACCTCATCAAAATGATGGATTTTATGTTGCTTTTTAAGCCAACGATGCTCTTGGAGGATAGTCCACTCCCACAAGGGCCACTGAGCAATCAAGCTAAACCATGTGATACCCATTGAAGAATATCGAACAGGATAGCCTGGACATCCCTCCAAAAAAGTCAACTCCGGAAAATATTGCCTTAACCATTTACCAGAAGGACCGCTTCCTGCAATGAAAACTTGGTGACCTTTTTGCACCTCTCGATGAATCAGCTCAGCGCATCTGGTGGCGTGACCCAATCCCCAATTCATCGGAACAAACAAAATCTTTTTCATTGCGTGTGCCAAGATCAATAAAAAATTTTGATTCACGCCTTAAATTTGCACGATGGCAAAGGACAAATTGAAAAGATGGGCGGAGAATAAAACGTTTGATCATGTATTTGAACCCAATCTTCTTCCAATCATCAAAGAGGGGAAGACTTTCATGAAAGGGGAATGGCGCAGCAAATTTTTCAAGAACAATCATCCTTTGGTGATTGAATTGGGCTGTGGCAAGGGAGAATATACTGTGCAATTGGCAGAGGCCAATCCCCACATCAATTACTTGGGAATCGACGTGAAAGGACACCGCTTCAATCATGGAGCCCGCATTGCCAAAGCAAAGGGCCTAAAGAATGTTGCCTTTCTCAGAACACGAATTGAGTTCATCGAAGCCTTTTTTGACACCAACGAGGTGGACGAAATATGGCTAACCTTTTCAGACCCACAACCAAAAGATGACATTGGCTTAAAGAGAATCACTACGGTCTTCTTTTGGAAAAAATATGCCTCCTTCCTAAAAGAAAATGGCATCATCCACATCAAGCACGACAATCCCATGATCTATCAAAGTGCGATGGAAGAATTGGACAATACACCATTCATTATTGAAAGCCACTCCGATGATGTTTACGGAAATTACATCAAAGGTTTAGATGCAAAATGGAAAAGCATTTTGTCCATCAGAACCTATTACGAAAGCCGTTGGTTGGAGGAAGGAAAAAAGATACATTACGTTCGATTTAAAGCAAGAAATCTTCAAGGATGGTCTAATAGCATCGTTTGATGCACTTTGTCTTCTGCAATAACTCGCCAACCCAATTCTTTCAATCGAAGCAGCGCATTCTCTTCATTTGACAACAAAAGAATTCTGGATATACCATTCCCTGCTGCGACTTGTGCAAAAGCATCATTGAATTGAATGGGTTGAGTAATGCCTTGAGATTGGAGCTGAACAAAAACACCATTCTTGGTTTTTTCTCCCATCACCCAGAGTTTTTCATTTTCGATATTTTCAAAAGCCAATGGATTGATTTGCCATAATTTAGCAGCCAACCAAGCAGGATTCTCCTCCTCTGTTCTTTCACTCATTCTCCAAATTATTCTATCCTTTGCTTTGACAAGAGACGACAAGGTAAAACAACAGACCAAAAAAATCAAAACCTGACGGATTCTCGAAGCTATTGAAGCGTTTTCCAAGACATGAAAGAACATTAAAAAAACCAATAAGAACCAAGGCAAGACATTCAAAAAATAATAATCATGGTGTTCCAATTGCTGCCAAAACATCAAGGAGTAACAAACGCCACCCAGCGACAATAGCAAAAACCAAGCACGAAAAACAACTTGAATTTTATTCCAAAATCCAAAAAGAAAAAAGAGCATCCCTCCCAAACCGTACCAAGAATACTTGGGGAAATAACTATTCCTCCAATGCTTTGACACAGCTTCCCAAACGCGGTAAATATGCTCCACACCCATATTCCAAATCCCTTTTGGACCCGTAGTAAAATAAATATCTCCGACGATTGAATTGTATTTCAACACAAAAAACCACCAGAGAAAAACAGGAATCAAAATCAACAATAACCAAACTAAAAAATGCATGATTCGTTTTTGCCTTTGCGTCCATGCAATTGCCATGATCAAGGCCAAAGGATGAATCAAAAACGTGATCTTCAATAACGCTGCTAACGCAAATGTTGCAATACTCAGAAAAAAATGAGCTTTTGAATCATCAAAAAAGCAACGCATTGCAAAATAATAACCCAACAAAACCAAAGAAAATGCTGGGGTATCGGGAAGAAAGTTGAAAGCGTAATAATTAAAAACGGTAACTGTTAAAAGAGATAGAATCACCAGCAATCGAAACCCCTTTGATCGAATAAAAAAACCAGTTATTCCCCACAAAGCAAACAGGCCCATGATGGAAATCAAGCCATGCATCAGACGCAATAAACCAAAATCCACACCCCAAATTGAAAACGATTTTGCAGTGAGAAAATAAAAAATGGGAAATTCGCAAGCTGCTTTTGCACCCTTATTGGCCCAATTCAAGGTGCCTGGCTCAAAGAACGGAGCATTGGTTTTCCAATAATGCAGGGTAAAAGCCAAACCATCAGTCTGTCTGATGAAATGAATGCCATGCGGAGCATCATCAGAAAAATCAGAAATGCCCATTCCGTAAAACCAAAGAATGATCAACAGCAAAAAGTACCGCATGAGGC
>CAMCTV010000077.1 GCA_945878635.1 Chryseobacterium gleum
CATTGGAAGGTAAAAGAGGTAACCCTCGTATCAAGCCACCCTTCCCTGCCATCGCTGGATTGTACGGATGTCCAACCGTGGTGAACAATGTAGAAACCATTGCAGCCGTGGTTCCCATAGTTAGAGACGGCGGTGCAGCCTATGCACAAATTGGCATTGGCAAATCAACCGGTACCAAATTGATCTCAGCTTCAGGACATTTGAATAAACCAGGTGTTTATGAAATTGAGTTGGGCTTGCCTGTTGAAGAGTTTATTTATTCTGAAGAATATTGTGGTGGAATTAGAAACGGAAAACAATTGAAGGCTGTTGTGGCTGGAGGTTCCTCTGTTCCAATTTTACCAGCCCATTTGATATTGAAGACTGCCGCTGGCGAACCCCGTTTGATGTCCTATGAAGGATTGGCTGATGGTGGATTTGCCACAGGAACCATGTTGGGTTCAGGTGGATTTATCGCCATGGATGAAGACAGCAGCATCGTCAAAAATCTTTGGACATTTTCTCGTTTTTACCACCATGAAAGTTGCGGACAATGTTCGCCATGCCGCGAAGGAACAGGATGGATGGAAAAAATATTGCACAAGATCTTGCACGGGCATGGTACCTTATCGGACGTTGATTTGTTGTGGGATATCCAAAGCAAGATTGAAGGGAAAACAATATGTCCGCTAGGAGATGCGGCTGCATGGCCTGTTGCCAGTGCCATTAGACATTTCCGTCATGAATTTGAAGAGTATGTTCAGAAAGGACATTCCATCAAAGACGTAAAACATTACTACCGATTGAACCATTTACCAGAACCAGCGAACTAGTAATTATGCCAAAAGTAACGATAGACGGAGTAACCATCGAGGTGCCCAACGGCACAACCATCCTGGAAGCAGCCAGAATGATTGGTCCAGAAGTGGCCCCTCCCACCATGTGTTATTATTCCAAATTAGAAACCAGCGGTGGCTATTGCAGAACCTGCTTGGTGAAAGTTTCGCAAGGATCTGAAAAAGACCCTCGCCCCATGCCCAAGCCTGTAGCATCTTGCAGAACGCAAGTGATGGATGGGATGGTTGTGGAGAACAATACTTCTCAGGAAATTCAAGAAGCCCGTGCAGGGGTTGTTGAATTTCTTTTGGTCAATCACCCATTGGATTGTCCAGTGTGTGACCAAGCCGGTGAGTGTCACCTGCAAGACTTGGGATATGAGCATGGAAATAGCGAAACCCGCTTTGAGTTTCCTCGTCGTGAGTTTGAGCGCAAAGACATAGGTGATAAAATACAACTGCACATGAATCGTTGTATTTTGTGCTACCGTTGTGTAAAAACTGCTGATCAAGTGACAGATTGCCGTGTTCACGGCGTCATGAATCGCGGTGAAGTGGCCGAAATTTCGACCTACATTGAAAAATCCATTGACAACGATTTCTCTGGAAACGTAATTGATGTTTGTCCAGTTGGAGCATTGACCGATAAAACTTTCCGCTTCCAAAGCCGTGTTTGGTTTACCAAGCCTGTGGACGCACACCGCGATTGCGACAAGTGCTGCGGAAAAGTAAGGTTGTGGTATAAAGGAAACGAAGTATTGCGCGTAACTGCACGCAAAGACCAATGGGGCGAAGTGGAAAGTTATGATGGCAAAACCGGATGGATTTGTAACACTTGTCGTTTTGACAAAAAGACCACAGCCGATTGGACCATCGATGGTCCTTCAAAAATCAGTCGCCACTCTGTGATTTCAGCCAACCATTACAACAGCCTCAAAGCTTTGAAGTCAACCCTAGACCGTCAGAAGGATGCCCTTCCTCATGGTGAGAAAGTGACTCTGGGACATGGTGCATTGGATCCCAATAACGAAAGCAAATAAGCCATGACAGACAGCATGTTGATTTATAAGATAATTTTATGTGTCATCGTATTTGCGGTTTCTTTGGGTGCCGCTGCTTACATGACATGGGGAGAAAGAAAATTGGCCGCTTGGTTACAAGACCGCGTAGGTCCTAACCGTGCAGGTCCTCTTGGGTTATTGCAACCGATTGCAGATGGAATCAAAATGATTTTCAAGGAGGAGATGATCCCTACCCACTCCAATCGTTGGTTGTTTATTCTAGGCCCTTGCTTTTTCATGTTGTGCGCTTGTATGACAGGAGTCGTAATTCCATGGGGAGCAGGATGGGAAGCGGGAGGAACCATATTCCCTATGCAAGTAACAGACATCAACATTGGACTACTTTATTTGTTAGGCGTTGTTTCCATTGGTGTCTATGGTGTGATGATCGGAGGTTGGGCCTCCAATAACAAGTATTCCTTATTGGGAGCATTGCGCGCTTCTTCACAAATGATCTCATACGAAGTAGCTATGGGATTGGCTTTGATTGCTTTAGTAATGATGACAGGAACCTTGAGTTTAAAGGAAATCGTTGCACAGCAAGACCAAGGTTTGTCTTATGTGGTTTACCAACCATTGGGCTTTATCATCTTCATCATCTGTGCTTTCGCGGAAACCAACCGTGCGCCTTTTGACTTGCCAGAGTGTGAATCTGAATTGGTAGGTGGATACCACACGGAGTACTCATCGATGAAATTGGGATTCTTCTTGTTTGCGGAATACATCAACATGTTCATCAGTTCAGCCATCATGGCCTCCTTGTACTTTGGTGGATATAACTTCCCTTTCCAACATGAGTTGGGATTGGATGGCAATTTGTTGACTGCAGTTCAAACTGCAGTATTCTTCGGGAAAATATTCATTTTCATTTTCGTATTCATGTGGGTTCGTTGGACACTTCCTCGATTCCGTTATGATCAGTTGATGAATTTGGGATGGAAAGTGTTGTTGCCATTGGCCATTGCCAATATCATCATCACTGGTTTTGTAATGTTGTTCATGGGTAAATTAGGATAGTTATGATGCAGTTAACCAATCGATCAATGCAGGTCGCCAAGAAGGAGCTTACCTTGATGGAGCGCTTGTATTTTCCAGCGATCATCAAAGGGATGTTGATTACCCTTTCTCACTTGTTCAAAAGAAAAGCAACCATTAAATATCCTGATCAAACACGTGAATTGTCTGCAGTATACCGCGGCCAGCACGTATTGAAAAGAGATGAGGCAGGAGCTGAAAGATGCACAGCATGCGGACTTTGCGCAGTAGCTTGCCCTGCAGAGGCCATTACCATGGAATCCGCTGAGCGTAAAAAAGGTGAAGAGTCATTGTACCGCGAAGAGAAGTACGCCAAGATCTATGAGATCAATATGTTGCGTTGCATCTTCTGTGGTTTGTGTGAAGAGGCTTGTCCTAAAGAGGCCATCTTCTTGACTGATCGCATCGTACCATCCAGCTTTACACGCGGTGAAGAAGTATTTGGCAAAGACAAATTGGTTGAGACGGTTGAACACCGCGTAGATGTAACCAAGCGTCAAACCCCAGAGGTATTGGATTTCAAGACTGACAAAAAACACTACCACAATCAAACCTTTTTAGACAAGAAAAAATAATCATGCTTACGGAATACGCCTTTTGGTTTTTATCCTTTGTCGCTGTGTTCAGTGGCATTGCCGTGATCATCAGTAAGAACCCTGTTTACAGTGTCCTTTACTTGATCATGACTTTCTTCTCCATTGCCGGTCATTACTTTTTAATGAATGCCCAATTTCTAGCAGCGGTTCACATCATTGTCTATGCCGGTGCAATCATGGTTTTGTTCTTGTATGTCATCATGATGTTGAACTTGAACAATATCGAAGTTGAAAAAAGAAGCAACGCTTTGCGTTTGGCCGCTGTTGTTGCTGCTGGTCTTTTGCTTACGATTCTGAGCGGTGCTGCACAAAAAGCAGATCAAATCACTTTGGCAGAAAAAACAACTGATCCATCAGGCTTGGTGGAGAATCTAGGAATTGCTTTGTACAAAAATTACCTACTTCCTTTTGAATTGGCTTCTGTTCTTTTCTTATCCGCCATGGTGGGTGCGGTTTATTTGTCCAAGAAAAACTTAAACGAAACCCAAGCATAATATGGAAATTCTACACAACATCACCATCAACCATTACTTGGGTTTAAGCACAATACTTTTTGCACTGGGCGTTTTCGGCATGTTATTCAGAAAAAATGCCATCATCATTTTCATGTGTGTTGAGTTGATGCTCAATGCAGTGAACTTGGCATTGGTGTCTTTCTCCAAAATGCACGGAGATACAGACGGACAAATTTTTGTATTCTTCATCATGGTTGTGGCCGCTGCTGAGGTGGCTGTAGGTTTGGCCATTTTGATGATGCTTTACCGCAATCGCCACACCACGGATACAGATACATTAACCGATTTGAAAGGATAGTTATGGAGAAATTAGTTGCACTTATTCCCTTGTTTCCATTATTGGGATTTTTATACATCACCTTTTTTGGCAAAAACCAAAGCAAGGCCACAGCAGGAGGCATAGCCACTGCAATGGTTGGTCTGTCTTTCGTTTTGGCCATCTTGGTTTTCACGACACAAATGCACGGCGCTCATGCCACTTTTGTCAAGGTTTTGGATTGGATTCATGTAGGCAGTTTTCATGTGGATATCAGCTTTGTTGTTGATCCTTTGAGCTCACTGTATATTCTTTTCATCACCGGTGTTGGATCATTGATCCACCTTTACTCTATCGGCTATATGCATGATGACGACGGATTCCACCGTTTCATGTCCTATCTCAATTTGTTCGTTTTCTTCATGCTCTTGTTGGTATTGGGAGACAATTTGTTGTTGTTGTTTGTAGGTTGGGAAGGTGTTGGTGTTTGTTCCTTTATGCTCATTGGCTTTTGGTACAAAGACCACGCGAACAACGACGCAGCTAAGAAAGCCTTTGTCATCAACCGTGTTGGTGATTTGGGTTTGATTTTGGGAATGTCCTTGATCTTTGTACAATGCGGTAGTTTAAATTACAACGACCTACTTATCGGTGGTTCTGGTATTATGCACTTGGGTAAATGGGCCACTTTGGGTGCCATTCTATTGTTCATTGGCGCCATGGGTAAGTCAGCTCAGTTTCCTTTACACACCTGGCTTCCCGATGCAATGGCTGGTCCAACGCCGGTATCTGCTTTGATTCACGCCGCTACGATGGTGACTGCCGGTATTTATTTGGTTGCTCGTTTTAGCGATTTGTTTGCCATGTCAGAAGGTGCGAGTCAATTGGTCACTTGGGCTGGTGTGATAACGGCGTTAATGGGTGCGAGCATCGCTTTGACACAGAACGATATCAAGAAAGTATTGGCCTACTCTACTGTCAGTCAATTGGGATTCATGTTTGCCGCTTTGGGAATGGGAGCTTATACCATCGCAGTATTTCACGTTGTTACACATGCATTCTTCAAGGCCCTGTTGTTCTTGGGTTCAGGTTCTGTCATTCACGCAATGGGTGGAGAACAAGACATTCGCAGAATGGGAGGATTAAAAAGCCACATGCCAACTACCTATTGGACATTCTTGGTAGGAACCATTGCCATTGCTGGAATTTTCCCTTTTGCAGGTTTCTTCTCAAAGGATCAAATCTTGGCACATGCCATGGAAAACAATACCGTTGTTTTTGTTTTATTGATGTTGGCTGCTGCCGGAACTGCTTTTTACATGTTCCGCATGTTCTATTTGACCTTCCATGGTCAGTTCCGCGGAACGCATGAGCAAGAGCATCATTTGCATGAGTCGCCCAAAACCATGACCATTCCTTTGGTTGTTTTGGCCATTGCCTCTACTGTTGGAGGATTTATGGGATTCCCTCACGCCATTGGTCACGCGATGCACATTGAGCACGCCTTGGATCATTTCTTGTCCGGAAGTATTGAATTGGCGCATTCACACATGAGCGTTGCTACTGAAATTGCATTGGCGTTGATTTCAATGGCCATTGCCGGTTTGATGATTTTGTTGGCTTACAACATGTACATCAAAAATGCGACTCCAGTTTTAGAAGACAATGAAATCAATAGCCCTTTGCACAAACTGCTTTGGAAGAAATATGGGATTGATGAATTGTACGACAATCTTTTCCGCAAGCCTGTCGATGCTTTGAGCGCAGGATTGCACCACTGGGTTGAACAAAAAATGTTGTTGGGTATTGTGGACGGCTCTGGTGATGCGGCCAAAGGCATTGGTCGTTTATTACAACCCTTACACAATGGTCAAATCGTCACGTATTTGTTGGCCATCGTAGTTGGATTAATTGCTTTAATTTTTGCTCTGTAAGTTATGATCGCACTTTCTATATTTTTGATTCCCTTGTTGACCAGTTTTTTGCTGTTCAATGCAAAATCAGGCAATGCAGGAAAAACCGCATTGACCAGTCTTTTCTTGATGTTGGTGGTGGCCATTGGTGGTCGCATTGCATCTGCTTATGGCGTTCAATCTGAAATTTCATTCCCTTTGATTTCAGGCATCGGTTTCTCTTTTCATTTGTTGTGGGATGGGCCCGCTTTCCTGATGGTTTTGTTGACCATTATTGCTGGTTTGGGTATTGTTTATTTCAGTCAAGACAAAGAGATTCACAGCGCCAACCGTTTTTATGGTTGGATCATGATGATGTTGGCCGCCATGATTGGCGCTTTCTTGGCAGGTGATGCTTTGCTGTTCTACTTGTGTTATGAGTGGGCATTGATTCCCATCTTCTTCTTGATTTTGAAATGGGGACATGGCGAACACCTTTCGCACATCACGATGCGCTTCTTCTTGTACACCTTGTTTGGATCTTTGTTCATGATGTTGGCTTTGTTGTATGTTCACCAAAGCATGGTTACACCGAGCTTTGACATGGATGCCATGTGGGCAGCTGGAAAAGCACTAAGCGCCAGCGAACAAGGTTGGGTATTTGCAGGATTGTTCATCGCCTTTGCCGTCAAAATGCCGGTATTCCCATTCCATTCTTGGCAGCCCTCCACTTATGATCACGCTCCTATCCAAGGAACCATGTTGTTGGCTGCTGTTATGTTGAAAATGGCAACATTCGGTTTGGTGCGTTGGGCCTTACCCATGACAGGTGTAGGAATTGCTACCCATGGACATTGGGCCATCTTGTTGTCCGTTATCAGCGTGGTTTACGCGTCATTCATGGCCTTGACGCAAAAGCGCTTAAAGATGATGATTGCCTATTCTTCTGTTGCCCACGTTGGTGTGATATCAGCAGGTGTTCTTTCCAATACCGATCAAGGAACGGTTGGAGGAATGTTTGAAATGTTCTCACACGGCATCTTGGCCGTTGCGATGTTTGTTGTTTATGCCATCATCGAAAAAAGAGTTGGACACGATCGCATCAATGAAATGGGAGGTATCAGAACTGCGGCACCAGCATTTGCGTTCTTGACCTTTATCTTGGTGATGTGCAATGTGGCATTGCCGTTTACTTCTGGCTTTATCGGCGAATTCTTGTTGTTGCAGGGATTGGCCCATTACAGTTTGGCCTACACCGCTATTGCAGGATTGTCAGTAATCTTGGGAGCAGCATACATGTTGCGCGGTTTTCAATCGATGTTCTTGGGCGGAAATGCCATCACATTTGAAGCATTGACAGGAAGAGAGAAAAACATCTTGGCCATTGCAGTCATCTTGGTGATTGTGTTGGGCGTATATCCACATTCATTATTACAATTGATCCAAAACGTATATTAAATAATTAACGATGATTATTTTACTGATTTCAGCATTATTGGGAGTGTCATTATTGGCATTAGAGATATTTAAATTGCGCAGTTGGATGATGCCATTGATGGTCTTGGCTTTCTTGGCCATCATCGGCGGCACCTTTGCTACTTGGGGATTGAATGAGGATGTGATGATGCAAGGGATGATTGTGATGGATGCCTATGCCTTGCGCACCACTGCTATCCTTTCCATCTTGGCCTTGTATTGGTTGTTGACCCAAAATACAAACATTCAAAAGACCGGTAACAGTTCTGATTTGTTTGCTTTATTGGCCTTTAGTTTTTGCGGAGCGATATTGATGACCAATTTCACCAATTTGGTGATGTTGTTTTTGGCCATTGAAATCTTGAGTATTCCTGTATATGTTTTGGCTGCCAGCAACCGTTCCAGTCAGTTGTCCAACGAAAGTGGATTCAAGTATTTCATTTTGGGATCTGCTGCCTCAGCCATATTGTTGTTTGGCATTGCGTTGTTGTATGGTGCAACAGGAAGTTTTGATTTGTACACCATTCACGATGCTTTGCAAAGCGGAACCATTGGACCATTGTCATGGGTAGGATTGGCGATGATCTTAACTGGATTTGGATTTAAAATATCCGTTGCCCCTTTCCATTTCTGGGCACCTGATGTATACCAAGGCGCACCAACACCTATCACCGGATGGATGGCGACAGTAGTCAAAGGCGCGGCCATCTTTGGCATGTACCGCTTGTTCAAAGGTGCATTTGATGGGGCGATGCCGCAATTGGAAGGCATCATGGTCATCATCATAGCCATCACTTTGGTGGTGTCTAATGGAATGGCAACTCTACAAAACAATGTGAAGCGCATGTTGGCCTATTCCGGGATCAGCCATGCCGCCTTTATGTTGGCGACATTGATCGTTCCAGGATTTGACCCACAAAGCATTGTTTTGTATGTATTGTCTTATGGCATTGCATCATTGATTGCCTTCTCTGTGATGCAGAGTGTTGGCGAAACAGCCGGAGAAGAAATCAGCGCTTACAAAGGCTTGTCACTAAGCAATCCGTTTTCAGCGGCTGCCATGAGCTTTGCGTTGTTGTCGATGGCAGGCATTCCTCCCTTGGCTGGATTTTTCGGAAAGTATTACGTCATTTCAGGTTTAATTAGCCAACATCCAGGACTCACCATCATCATGGTATTGACCTCTGTGGTGGGGATGTATTACTATTTGAAAGTCATCTTTGCGATGTATCAAAAAACCAACACCCCGGTTCAAATTGTTGAAGGCAACAAGTATTGGTTGTCATTGGGCATCATTGCTTTGATCGGCATGATGGTGGCGGTTCAGTGGATGTGAGGGTTAAAGTAGGGGCGAATTGACATTCGCCCTGAAGGGATGTGGTGATGTGGTGATGTTTTTTCCGTTTTTGATTTTATGGCTTAGGTGATAATTAACCAATAAAAAGACGAACAGGCTTACCAAGGCCTTGTTCAAATATTCTATACAAGGTGGAAAGCTGAATATCGCTATGTCCATTTTCAATTCTAGAGATGAAACTTTTTCTGGTACCCGTTTTCTCGGCCAATTGCTCTTGTGTCATGGATGCCAAACGCCTTTCTTCCTTTAATACTTCTCCTATGGCAAAGGCCTTGGCCTTGATTTCAAAATCAGTACGTTTTTGAGTTCCCAATTTCCCATATCGTTCTTCTAAATGATCATCAAAGCTTTTGATGCGCTTACTTTTTTCTTTTTTTGCTTTCATTTTGTTTCCATTTTATCTGTTCATCAAAATACTCCTTCATTATTTTAACCGCCTTATCCAATTCGTTATTGGGAGTTTTCTGAGATTTTTTGTGAAATCCATTGAATAAAACCACCAAATCCCCTTCATCAAAACAACAAAATATTCGAAAGATATTGCCATGATACTCTACTCTTATTTCATAGAGTCCATTTGTTCCTTCCATATGTTGGAAAAACTTTTTTGGAATTCTATCAGCTACCGTAATTAAAAATAATACATAGTCTATTTTGTCTTTTAATTTTTCAGACTGTTTGTCAAAAAAGTCAAAATAATAGTTTTTGAAATAAATGATTTGACGATATCTCTTCATTTTACTTCAAGAACAAAGTTAACGAATAATGGTACAAAAAATAGCTTATTTCATTATTCAGAAAGTTGCTCGTCAGATTTCCAACTGCACTGAGAAACGAAATATCATTCCTTTTACTGCGGTTTACAAAACAATATTGATGGGTTAGCCCTCCTTGATAATGTTGCTCCATCCTGCAAAGAGAGGTATTGTATCATACTAAAGCAAGTA
>CAMCTV010000078.1 GCA_945878635.1 Chryseobacterium gleum
ACAAGTAAGCCGATAAAGGGTGATCTAAATTTTCCAAAATCAATTGCACTTTACATCCATCCAAACTCCCCAAGCATCAATCCCTATGGCCGTTTCTGGCTCGGTGATTTTTTCGATTTCTTCTTTTGACTTGCCTGCATCCTCAGCCAGGTGTCTGAGGTATTCGACAGACAATTTGTATCTGAAAGCACGTCCGTAAATGATGGCATCTTTTCCTTCACACCCTTCCAATGGTACACCAAAAGCATGGTCCTTCATGAATACACGCGTATTCAATTGATTGTCTTGGGTGCATATTTCCATCCAGCATCCAGCCTTTTTGCATGTTGTGACAGTTTTGGCAGATAATACAACATCAACACTGTCCGCTTTTTCCATTTTTCCATGGAGGTCAATCAAATTTGTTGTTTTTGAATTCACAAATTTTTCACCAAAAAAACAGCCATCTTGCGCAGTAACGGTGGTGATGGATAAAAGGGCGGCAACAGCCAAAAACAGGATTCTTTTCATGGTGCTAAAATAGGGATTAAAGGATTACAACTTCTTCACAAAAAACTCCGTTCTGCGGTTTTTGGAGCGACCATCCTCTGTATCGTTGGAGGCAATGGGCATGGTCTCGCCAAAACCTTTTGCAGAAAGTCGCTTTCCATCCACACCATTTTTGGCCAAGAAATTCATGACCTCAAACGCCCGTTCCATGGACAAGGCCAAGTTGGCTTGGTCACTTCCAGAGGCATCCGTATGTCCGCGTATCTCGACCTCCATGTTGGGGTGCTCATTTAAGAATTGTGCAAACTCTTTCAAGATGATGAAACTGCTTTCCATCAATTCTGCTTTGTTGGAACCATACTGAATGTCATTGATGGCAAAGGGTTTATCACCTTCAAGTGTTTCCGTTTTCATGTCGAGTTTCACTACTACTGGTGGAACGGTATCTTCCTTGTGGGCGATGACTCTTGTGTTGAAAGCAATGTCTTCACCTTTGACACTTAGTACAACGTCTTCTTTGGTCCCTACTTTCATGATTGTTGCGTAGGTGCCATCATCCTCATTGACCTTTACTTTTTCCACTTCTCCTGAGCCGGTGTATTTTAATTCAACTTCTGCATTGCTTACGGGTTCTCCTTCTTTGTTTTTGACCTCACCTTTGACGAGCATTACTTTCTCAGGTTTTGCTTTGGGGGGCATCGTAAAAGAATAAATGTCCCAAGTCCTTTCACCCCTGAATTTCTTAGCCCCAAAGTAGCCGAGCTCCCCATCACTGCTTACGATGACACCAATCTGGTCATTCTCATCATTGATGGGTGCTCCTATGTTTTTAATCTCTCCACAACTAAAATCATCATTGATTTTGGTGTAGAAAATGTCCATTCCACCTACACCCAAGTGCTCGTCGCTCGAGAAGTATAAGGTTTTGCTGTCTGCATGAAAATAAGGGGCCTTCTCCTGTCCCTTGGTATTGATGGTTCCTTTCATGGGTTGTGCAACACCCCAAGAACCATCAGGTTGTTTTGTACTATAAAACAAGTCGTGTGTAGGGTTCCCGCTGCCATCTTTGATGCAGCCTTCCCGGACAGTAACAAATACCAAAGTGTTGCCATCGCCACTTAAAGTAGGCTGACCCTCCCAACCGTTATCGGTGTTAACGTTAGGACCAAGATCCTTCATCTCCTCCCATTCGTAAAATTTATTGCCGTCTTTGTCCACTTTTTTAATGTACTGCGTGCTGAATAGATCAAAGTTGCCAGGATTTTTTGGTTTGGGATTTTTCTTGGCTACAATCATTTCCTTGTTGTCAATGGAAATGGTGATGCCTCCATAGTTCTGTCCAACATTGAAAGGAGAGGGTAGTGCGGCACCTTGGTCAAATGTTTCATTGATGTTTTTTCGTTTGGACCATGTCAATTCTTCAACCATCTTGGGTTCAACATCCCCTTTGGCTTGCTTTTGAAATTGTCGGGTGTAGAACATCAATTCACCATCCGGTGAAAGCAACGGCAAATATTCTTCTTTGTCAGAGCAAACACCCATCACCTTTTCCGGATCAAATGGTGTTTTGTTTTGGTATATTTCCCGATATGCTTTAACGTGCGGCAATGCTTCCTCGACTTCTGCATATTTCTTCTCATATTGCTTTCCCAATTTTGTGGGATCATCTGATGGAAATCGCAAAAACAATTCAAAGTATTTGATGGCGTCATCGTATTCACGATCGGCATAGGCCATGGCTCCTAGATAATAAAATGGCTCAGGATGGTAAACATCACATTTTTCGACCAATGATTTGAATAGTTCTTTGGCTTCGGCAAAGTCCATTCCGCCACTTTTGGCTCTGAAGAACGCCATCTCTCCCAATTGATGTATGCAGGGTAAACATTCTGGATCTAGCTCAATGGCTTTTTGCGCTGCGGCTTTTTTTTCAGCGGCACTTTTGTCACGGTCTTTCGATTGCTCCAATGCCTTAAGCGCTTTTGGAGATGAAACGTGCTCACATCCTTCTTGTCCATTCACAGCAACAGAGACCACTGCGCATAGCCCAATAATCAAGTATTTCTTTAACATGTCTTACTCGTCTTTGGGTTTGCAGAAGTCGCCCAAATGGATATTTCCATTTCTGTAATAGAAGGAGTAATTGGGACCCAGTATCGATTCCATTTCCTGAATCGGCATGGGGTCATTTTTCACATACTTCCATTTGAAATTGGTGGTTTTGTTGTTGCCATCTATAGCAACTCCACTGCCATTTGAAATGAGAGTCAATCGTTTGATGGCATTCCTGTTGTTTGGATTGTTGCAGATGGAATCGCTCGATTCACAACATTTGTACGTTCCATAAACATCTTCCAAACGGAAGTAGAAAATCTTGCTGGGGTCGCTCTCATCCCAATCTTTGTTCAAATCCGTTGCTCCTTTCGTTGCCGATTTCTGTTCCTTGACAGCAGGCTCCGTTATTGGGGCTTCTTGTTTTGGCGTTTTCACATTTTCCATTGGTTGAACAGGAGCTTTGGGCTCGCTCTTGGGTTGAAAATCATTTTCGCCAAGTTGTGCAACAGACACTTTCTTTCCTTTTTTATAAGCAGTAATAAAAGCGTCTTCAAATCCTTTGGCTTTAACTCCAGGCAAAGCCGCTTGCGCTTCAGATTTTTTGTAATAGATGCCTGTCGAATAGCGATAAAGATTTTTACCAGCGTCGTATTCCATGTTCAAATTGCCTATGCTGATTTCACCTTCCAACGCTGGTCTGCCAAAGACACCCACTTGAATGGTAAAGAATCCTTCTTCATCGTTTACATTGGTGGCGGCGATGGTTTTTGCGCCAGAAGTGGTTGTCGATTTTGGAGCTGCAGGTGGAGTAGTTTGCGTGTTGAACTTTTCATTATTCGGATTGGCAGGAACGGTATTCATACCCACACGTTTTCCATCTTTGTAAACCACAACAAAAGCATCGCTGTATCCCATCATGCGAATTTCATTGCGCGCTTGGGTAGCTGACTTTTTATCTGGGAACAATCCGGCCATGTAGCGGGTAAATCCATTGTTCAACTTTTGTCCCATAACAGGAGCAAATTCATTGAAGGTATTGTTAGGTATCGGATTGCGGAATGCGCCAACCTGAACGGTGTAAACAATACCCATTGGCATTTGCTCATCTACAGGTATTGGATTTTGAGCACCGTAAGCAGACTTATTCATTTTGACAAAGAAAGGCTTATCAATCCGCTCTGCTTTGGGCATGAACAAATCACTAACGTTGTCTTTGGTGTAGCTATCCTTGGTCAGAACTATGCCATTCTTTTTCAGCTGTTCGTCACTGAAGGTGAGTGATTGCAAATCACGCATGACGTCAGTATTGATAGTTTCATCTTTGCCACTAATTTCAATGGCAGTTTCCTCGGGTACTTCAACTTTAATGGAATGCGTGGAATATTTGGCGCGAATGGCAGCCTCATCATTGGACAACAAGAACGCCTCATCCGCAGTGTTGTATAAGGCAAATATGGCCATGGCATCCAATGCTTTTTTCATGTGCGCATACATGTCAGCTACCATGAGTTCTTTGGCAAAGGCACCGCGAAGCGCTTTTGCCTTCTCTACATCGTTGATGGCAACATCAGCTTTCTTACGGTCAATCAATGCTAGGTCACTCACTGAATCAATATCATTTCTCAATTGATTGATAAATGCTGAAAGGATAGGCTCGTTTTTTAGCGCGGCCAACGACTCTTCATAGCGCTTCATAGCGGGACCTTTGCTAGCCTCGGTTTCATTTCTAGCCAATCCCCTGAAGATTTCTTTGTTCGCCAATTCAATGGTTGATCGCTGTGCAATGAGCTGCCCTTGTCCATTGATTAAACTTTGTTTCTTGGCAGGATCCGATTCATTCTTAATACTCAACTCAGCCTGCGCGATCACTTGATTGATGGAATCCAATTTGGCTCTTTGCTTGAATAGACTGGTCAAATCAGGATATTTTTTTAATCGATCCATTGCCTTTAACTCCTCATAAGCATACAATGCATCGTATTCTTTGAATTGCGCACTGTCGATGATTTGCTTCATTATTTTCGACGACTTCAATGCCAACTCAAGATCTTTGTTCTCTTCTGTATTCGCTGTTGTTTCAACGTTGGTTTTCGAGGTTTGGGTATCGTCTTTTTCTGTTTTCACTGTTGTTGAGACACCTGAATCCGTTTTGACTTCAGCATTTGTATTTGCACCGTCAGTTTTGATTTCAGTTTGTGTTTTTGTTGCGGCGCTGTCACCAGAAACCGTTACTTCAACCTTGTTTTGGCCATCCGAATTAACGGAAACTGCACTTTTTACGGTGCCATTGTCTGCGCCATTAACAGCCAATCCCTGATCAACACCAGCGGTGGTGGATTTTTGGGTGCCGGGATCTTTGACGTCATTGATACTGTAATTGCGGTAGGGTGATACTTTGGCCAAGTCATAAACCGATTGGGCCGCAAATGGACTGTTGGATTTGCTTTCCAGTCCTTTCAATTGGTTCTGCAATTGCGCTGCTGCAGCTGGATCAAAGTTTATTTTTTCAGATTCACTCAATCCCAATGATTCATTGTTGGTCATTTGGGTATATATGCCATTTGAAAGTTTGGAAGAGGCTGCCTCATCGTAGGTCTTCTTCACCTTGGGATCCAATTGCAAAAGTTCTGTTTTTTTGTTTTTGGCTGCAGCTTGTGATTGAGCCAATGACGGAGCATTGGACTTTTGATCCAAGATGGCCTTTGCCTCAGCAGCATTCAACTCCTGCAATGTTTTTGCGTACAACTCCTCGTTGCTTTGATGTCCGCGAGCGGTTGACTTGGCACGCTGTGGCAAAGCGTTGTTGGGTTTTTTGGGTCTTGATTGTTCTGCCAAAAGGCGTTTGCGCTCCTCTGTCAAAACTTCCACGGCTCCTTCTACGTTGTTGTCTTTTAAGTAACTCTGAAGTTTGGTGGAACGAGAGAGCAACTCTTTTGACGTAGGCTCCAACGTGGCTTGGTAGATACTCAATTGTTCTGCCAATTCCATAGCACCTTTGGCTTTCAAACGATGCGCCTCAGACTCCTCACGAAGCTGTTGGGCTTGGTTCAAAATTTCACGGTCCGCATCTGTAAAAATGTACGGATTTCCTTTCGCTTTGGCAGCCTCAACTTTGTCACTCACCAATTTAATCAATGAGTCAGATTCTGTCATTGTTATCTGAGACAACTTGACTTGCTGGTTGGCCAACTGATAAGCCGCCTGTTTTTGTTGCTGAACAACGGGCTGGGCTGCACTCAACGCCTTTGCCTCGGCCTTCATGTCATTCAATATATCCTCTGCTGTTTTGCCTTTAGAAAATCCTGCCAATGCTGGAGCATTGGTCATGCTGCGTTCCATGTTGGCCATGTCTTCAGCCTGCTTGGACACGGGGAGTTGAGACTTGCTGCGCAAAAGTCCGGCAACCGCTTTTTCCATCCCTCCGTCCAAAGCCAAGTCTTGTCCATTTTTGACCGTAACAACATCTTTGCCTTCATCATTTTTGGACACATTCACCTGCTGAGGAAAATAAACAGAACCAGATCTTCCCGGTTGAACATCGAATTCTGCTACCAATTGTTCTGTCCCATCGGGCAATGTAACGCTGTATGAATAGCGACCCGGCTTGGGAAAGTACACATCAAAAGCACCGGTTTTTACATCAGAGGTAACGTCTCCCACGATCTCTCCTGTCTCCAAATCCTTGACAACCAATTGTGCAACATTGTTCTCTGGATTGTTGAGGTTGGTGAACTTTGCCTTGGCATAGATGATGTCAATGGGAGTCCCCTCAAAAGCGGTTTGATAAAGCGAGTAGTGATTCAAATCACTGGTTCGACCAGATGCAAAAATGGCGGTCTTGTTGTCGGCATCTGAAATAAAAAACAAATCATCATCGGGGGTGTTGAAAGCGAATCCCAAGTTCACCGGCTTCTTCCATTTCTTGGTTAATGAGTCAACATCTGAACGGAAAATGTCATATCCTCCCATGCTATTGTGTCCCTTTGAAGCAAAATATAAACTTCTGCCATTGGGATGCAGAAAAGCATAATCTTCATCATAGCCGGTATTCACCTTTCCGCTCAAAGGAGTAGGTGTGCCATATGTCCCGTCTGATTTTAACTCAGCTTGAAAAATGTCCAACCCCGCCGTGTCTGTGAGCATCGAGAAATAAATATTTTTAGGCGTTCCGTTCAAGTAAATCAAATGTGGATTGGCCGATTTCTTGTCTCTGCTTTGCAAAAGCTCATTGGGTGTGGTGATGATCTTTCCTCCAACCGCTTCCAATTGCATATAACGGAAAAAATTAATGCGCTCAGCCTCCGTTCTTTTCTTCACCATCAACTCCTTGGGGTTGGCCAAAAGACGCGTTCCGTAAATACACATCTGAATTTGGCGCAAAGCATCGTATTTTCGGATGATTTCTTGCGGCGCTATATCCAGAAATGTTTCATAGGCAGCGCAGGCTTCGCCAAATTGATAGCTGAGGTGCAAGGCGCGTCCCAAAAAATAATAGACTTCAGGTGCAGAATAATTGCCTTTAATCGCTTGCTTCAAATACTTAACGGCATTGGTCTTGTCAACATCGCAATAGGTAGCACAAACACCGAAGAAATAGACATAATCAGCATTGGAAGGATTCAAAGCAACCAACTGGGAATACATCGGAAACGCATCAACATATTGACGGGCATCAAAAAAGCCCAGGGCTTCTTTGGCCAACTTGGCTTCATCTTTTTTGGTCTGCGCAGACATCGACACACTGAGCAACAAAAAGATTATGCCTATATAAATCTTTAGTTTCACTTTCACTGATTCGGTTTGTTTAATCACGAAATATAAGGAATCTTTCAAAACTGACCAATTTATTTTAGCCTACTTTTGTTGCCATGTCTAAGAAATCAACATTGCTTTTCTTTTTGGCTTTGGCCATTGTTTTGGGTGCATTTGGAGCGCATGGTCTAAAAAAGTTGGTAGATGCTGAGCGCATCGAATCTTTCAAGACTGGTGTTATGTATCACTTAATCATGACAGTGGCGCTAATGGTGGCGCGGTTTTCAGGCGATTTTTCGTCAAGTAAATCGTCAGCCATTCGACTGGTTTTTATAGGCGTATGCCTTTTTAGCGGTTCCATTTATTTGTTGGTTTTTAATGCAATTTTTAATTGGCCCATCAATGCTTTTATCGGACCTATAACGCCAATAGGTGGAGTACTAATGATTGCAGGTTGGCTGAAAATGGCTTGGTTGTATTTTAAACAGGGAGAATAAACAATTTTAATCCTTATGTGTATGAAAAGAGTGATAGCGTTGGTCGTTTTTTTGTGCTTCGGTTTCTTAACCCAATCACAAGTTCAAGTTTCAGGTGTAACATCATTTAAAGCACAACTCAATTGGCCAGCTGCACCCAACGTCTTGGGCTATTTACTGGTTCGTGGAAACAGCCCTTCATTGAGCGTTCCTGAGGACGGTATCAACTATCAACAAGGGGATTACCTCGGAGATGATCAAGTGGCCTACGCCGGCACAGTTCCCAGTTTTCTGCAAAAGTCTCTGCGTGCAAGCCAATCTTATTTCTATCAATTGTATACCAAAGAGAATGGGGGAGGTAGCCCTGTTTATGTCGCTTATGACGAACCTTTTGTGATCAACACACCCTTCAACATGATGGCGGATTATTACGCGGCTATTGATTCCACGCAAGCTACTTTTATCAGTGATCTCCAAACCCGAATAAGAGATCCATACATCAAAATCAGCTACAACAGCTATGATGAAACAATGATCGCCGATTTTGCTGCCGAGGATACCGCTGATGGGCAAAAGGTTGTTACGTGCGTTTACTCTCAATTTCATCACATTTACACTCCTCCTTTTGACTGGTTACCCATCAGCCGTGAACACACCTATTGCCACAGTTGGATGCCAAGTTATTCAGGAACGGGAACGGATGAGTATGCAGATCAGCATCATCTTTTCCCCACGCAACAAAACAATGCCAATGGAGTTCGCAGCAATCATCCTCTTGGAGAAGTTGAAACAGTCTCATCGTCATTTCATCTGGGTAAGTTGGGTTTCAATGACCTGAATCAAGTGGTCTATGAACCGCGCGAAATTCAGAAAGGTGACGCTGCCCGCGCGTTGTTGTACATGTCACTCCGTTATGATGGTTTGGATAACTTCAATTGGACTTTTGACCAGTTGAACAGCGTCGTATTGCCTGGATTAAGTGAGGCACCTCAATCAATTGAAACCCTTTTAGAATGGCACTTCAATGATTTGCCAGATGGATATGAGCGCGCTCGAAACGACTATATTCAATCCATTCAACAGAACAGGAATCCATTCATTGATCATCCGTATTGGGTCAATATGATTGACTTTCATGATCTCACCTACATTCCCATTGACACCACGGAAATCGCTGATACCACGGATACTTCGGACACCAGTACCGTTTTTGTTCGTGAAGTTCCAAAATTTCCATTTGACTTATACAACAACGGAATAGAACCTTTGGTTGTTCTCAATGACAACCAATCGGCTGCTCAAATTTGGGTGTTGAATGCCTTGGGGCAGGTGGTGTTGAACAAGCAAAATAACTCGGGAATCATTACTTTTAAAGAACTTCCCAATGGTTATTACAGCGTTCAAATCCAACAAGAAGGTCGCGTGTTTTTTGTGAAGCTGCTCATCAATCACTAAAGTTTTTTGTGGTGCCCCCGCACTGCGTTGCGGGGTCGGGCTTTCCGCTTGTATTCCTCGCGCAGGCTTTACAGCCTGCACTCCGGGATACCGCTTCAATCCCTCACCAATCGTTGCACTGCGCTGGCCAGGCTGATGTGTTGGTTGGATACAGCTTCCTGCATTTGCAGAAACAATTGTTGAAATTGCGGGTCACTCATTTTGCTTTGCTTCCATTGTCTCATCCACTCTTGCTCCATTTGATAAAGCAATTGCTTCTTCCTTTTCTGCTCCCCATTTCTCATCTTCATCCAGTCTTCATACTTGGACAATTCAGAAATCAAGTCTTCTATTCCTGTCTTTTGAATGGCTGAAACGGTCACCACTGGAGGAAACCAATGGTCCTCTCTTTCGGGAAACAAATGAAGTGCATTTTGATACTCAGCTTTGGCTCTATTGGCTGCGGCTGTATTTTCTCCCTCAGCTTTGGTTATGGCCATGATGTCACACATCTCCATGATACCGCGCTTGATGCCTTGCAATTGATCACCAGCACCTGCCAACATCAGCAGTAAAAAACAATCGGTCATGTGTGATACAGCTGTCTCACTTTGTCCAACACCCACTGTTTCCACGATGATACGATCATATCCTGCGGCCTCACAAAGC
This sequence comes from Chryseobacterium gleum, assembly GCA_945878635.1. Lineage (GTDB taxonomy): Bacteria > Bacteroidota > Bacteroidia > Flavobacteriales_D > Sanyastnellaceae > CAMCTV01. The sequence continues at coordinate 9,876 of CAMCTV010000078.1, forward strand.
AATATGGCCTCATGGGTTCTTGCAGCAACACCACCCAATTCATTGGCGGTTGCGCTGGGCCTGACATA
>CAMCTV010000079.1 GCA_945878635.1 Chryseobacterium gleum
AGAGGTCAAAGATAGCGTCCTTTTCGAGACCCTTACGTTCCTTGCGTTAAAATACAAAAATGCAGTGTTCGCAAAGATTTCGCAAAGCGCATAAAGAGGTCAATGATAGCGTCCTTTGCGAGACCCTTACGTTCCTTGCGTTAAAATACAAAAACGCAGTGTTTGCAAAGATTGCGCAAAGCGCACAGAAATGTCAATGATAGCGTCCTTTGCGAGACCCTTGCGTTCCTTGCGTTAAAATACAAAAACGCAGTTTTCGCAAAGATTCAGGAAAGCGCACAATGAGATAGGACCTATCTTATAAAAGCCTCGAAACTTTAACCTCGTAAAACTAGCAGTGGTCTCCCCTTAAATCCCCTTCATCATCTTCACACGAGCATAAATGCTCTTGCTATCTAGGCCGTACTTCTCCATCAGTTGGTCTGGGGTGGCGGATTCTCCGAAAGAATCGTTCACACCAATAAATGAAATGGGACATGGTTGGTGCTGCGCCAATGTCTGCGCTACTCTACTGCCCAAACCTCCTATGATGTTGTGCTCTTCGGCTGTGATGACACAATTGGTCTTCTTGGCACTGGCTACTATCGCTGCTTCATCCAAAGGCTTGATGGTGTGGATGTTGATCAAGTCAACTGATATTCCTTCCGCTTCCAATTGCAAAGCAGCCTCAACTGCTGGCCATACCAAATGTCCTGTAGCAATAATGGTCACGTCAGTACCTGCATGAATGTGCCATGCTTTTCCAATCTCAAACTTCTGATCTACTGGCGTGAAATTGGTCACCTTGGGGCGTCCGAAACGCAAATAAACAGGTCCATCGTATTCAGCAATCGCCATTGTTGCGGCCTTGGTTTGATTGTAGTCACATGGATTGATAACGGTCATCCCAGGCAACATGGACATCATACCAATGTCCTCCAATATTTGATGCGTTGCACCATCCTCACCCAAAGTCAAACCAGCGTGCGAAGCGCAAATTTTGACATTCTTTCCACTGTAAGCAACACTTTGACGAATTTGGTCATACACACGACCTGTGCTGAAATTGGCAAAAGTTCCAGTGAATGGAATCTTGCCGCCAATGGTCAAGCCGGCCGCCAATCCAATCATATTGGCTTCTGCAATACCAGTTTGAAAAAAACGCTCTGGAAATGCTTTTTGAAAAGCATCCATCTTCAAAGATCCTGTTAAGTCAGCGCAAAGGGCAACTACTTGATCATTCTTTTTACCGGCCTCTAATAAACCTGCACCAAAACCTGAACGGGTATCATTGGCGGGGGACAATTCAAATGTTAACATATGCGCTGATTAATAATCTCCTAAAGTTTCTTCTAATTGTGACAAGGCATTGGCCAACTCCTCATTGTTAGGCGCTACACCGTGCCATTTGTGTGTACCTTCCATGAAGTCTACCCCTTTGCCCATCGATGTGGTCATCAAAACCATGATGGGTTTTCCTTGACCTGTCAATTGCTTGGCTTCTTCGATGGTTGTATTCAAAGCCAATAAATCATTGCCATCCGTTTCCAACACCACCCATCCAAATGCTTCCCATTTGGCTTTGATGTTGCCCAAAGACAATACTTGATCCGTTGAACCATCAATCTGCTGTCCATTGCAATCGATAAAGGCAATCAAGTTGTCAATTTTGTTGTGCGCCGCGTACATGGCTGCTTCCCACACTTGACCCTCTTGAATTTCTCCATCACCTTGAAGGACATAAACCAATTGAGAATCATTGTTTAATTTTTTTGCTCTTGCAGCACCAATAGATACGGAAAGTCCCTGACCCAATGAACCGCTCGCGATTCTGATACCTGGCAAATGCTCATGCGTTGTTGGATGACCTTGTAAACGTGTATTTAACTTTCTAAAGGTGCACAATTCTGCAACGGGAAAATAACCGCTGCGTGCCAAAACAGAATACCAAACTGGTGAAATGTGACCATTGGACAAAAAGAACAAGTCTTGGTTCTTTCCATCCATGTCAAACGACTCCGGTTGGTGATGCATTTGCTTGAAATAAAGTGATACGAATAAGTCGGTGCAACCAAGACTTCCGCCAGGATGACCGCTGTTCACCGCATGAACCATGCGTACAATATCCCTTCTCACTTGAGAGGCGATGCTTTGTAATTCTGAAATTGATTTGGACACTTTGATTGGGTTTTGGCAAAATTAGAACAAAGCCAATTGTTAAAACGAATGGTGTTCACCAATTGTGGAAAACAAGCAGCAACGGTTGCTCTATTTTTGAAAACACAATTTGTTCCTATGAAAATTTTCAAAATCACATTTTTCTTTTTATCGCTGACTGTTTTTCAATTTAGAGATGCTAATGCTCAAAGTCTATCCTCTCCTGATAGCAGCAATTATGATAAGCTAACTGCAGATGTTTACAAAGCTTTAAAGAGCGAGAACAGAAAGTTTCTGGAGCCGCACATTTTTGATTTGAATACTTTTAAAGAAATCATCTTGGAGATTTCAAAGGAAATGCCCAACCTCGATATGGACTATAAAACCATTCAGCAAAATTTGGAAAAAGAATTAAACGATCCTAAAAGAACTGCTGAATGGACAGAGAGGCTCCATCAGAACATTCAGGAAAAATACCACCGCGCATTGGCTGAAATTGCTGAATATGGTTTTAATATGAAAGCCTCAAAATATCTTGGGCACACCATTGATCCCGATAGAGAAGGCAACTTTTGGACCTACAATATTCAGTTTAAAATTACCGACAAAAAAGATACCTTGACCATCAAACTCAAATCTTGTATTCACTACAAGAACGAATGGTATTTGACAGAGGGTATCAAGGTAAAGCGCTACTATAAGCCGGTTCAAACGACACCCGAATACAAAATCATTGAGCCTGAATACCAAATCCAAGAAATTGAACAAGAAGGAGAAGATCTTCCTGTCCCCCCTCCAGCAATGGAAGATTATCATTATCACGATGTACCGAGTGAGGATGTGATAGCGCCAGTTGAGGAATCATACTACAATAACAATATTAATGATACCAATGCCATCATGGCCTATGCAGAAGAACAAGCTCAATATTTGGGGGCTGATCTCCGAACAGAAATCGCACAAAAACTGCAGTATCCAGCCTTTGAAAAAGAAGCAGGAATACAAGGTTCCGTATATGTGGAAATGATAGTCGAGCGCAACGGAACAACCACTGAACACAAAGTTTTAAGAAGTGTTCCCGGTGCAAATAACTTTAACAAAGAGGCCATTGATGTTTTGAAAAGGTTGGATCATGCTTTCAAGCCAGCAAGACACAATGGAAAAGTAGTCAGGAGCAAATACATCGTTCCAATTAAGTTTGTTTTGAAGTAAACTTCAGAATAAACTTTTGAAAACCATTTGTTTTGATTATATTTGCCGACCCCGGAAGGGCTACATAACAATCACTAAAAAGTATTAGCATGTATTTAACTACACAAAAAAAACAAGAAATCTTCGCCAAGCATGGCAAGTCAGCTACTGACACTGGTAGCTCAGAAGGGCAAATTGCTCTTTTTTCATACCGCATCAGCCACTTGACTGAGCACTTGAAAAGAAACAAAAAAGATTACAACACACAACGTTCATTGATCAAGTTGGTTGGTAAGCGCAGAAGTCTTTTGGACTATTTGCACAAGACTGAGATCAATCGTTATCGTGCCATTGTTAAGGAATTGGATTTACGCAGGTAAGTCGGCTCCTTTCCATACACCATTTGGCAAAGGGCAATTTTACATTGCCTTTTGTCGTTTTTTAGAAGAATTAAATTAAGACGAAAAATAAGATGAAAGTAGAAGCAATTACCATGACCATTGACCATGGAGATGGACGCGCCATTACCATTGAAACGGGTAAGTTGGCCAAGCAGGCACATGGGTCTGTGGTTGTGAGACAAGGAGATACGATGCTCCTTGCAACTGTGGTATCAAACATTGATGCCAAAGAAGGAATGGATTTTCTTCCATTAACCGTTGAATACCGTGAAAAATACGCTGCCGCAGGAAGATTCCCAGGAGGATACTTCAAGCGTGAAGCGCGTCCATACGACGATGAAATTTTGGTTTCTCGTTTGATCGACAGGGCCTTGCGTCCTATGTTCCCAGAGGATTATCACAGTGACACGCAAGTCATCGTGAGCCTTATTTCAACTGACAAAGAAAACATGTCCGACAGCCTAGCAGGTTTGGCGGCTTCTGCTGCTCTTGCTGTTTCTGATATTCCTTTCAACGGACCAATTTCTGAGGTTCGTGTTGCCCGCATCAACGGTGAGTTGATTGTCAACCCTACCCGCTCTGCACTTGAACATGCAGACATTGATTTGTTGGTAGCCGGTAGCGCTGACAGCATTGTGATGGTTGAGGGAGAGATGAAAGAAGTGAGCGAAGCTGAAATGGTTGCTGCCATTGAGGTTGCGCATGCTGCTATCAAAGTACAATGTCAAGCGCAATTGGAATTGGCCACTAAGGTGGGCAAAAATGGTCCAAAGCGTGAATATTGCCATGAGGCCAAAGACGAGGAATTAAAAGCCCGCGTTTGGAGCGAATGCTACCAAAAGTTTTATGATGCTGCCAAGAAGCCATCAGAAAAACATGAGCGCAGTGATATGTTCCACCAAATTGAGGTGGATTTCATCGCTCAATTCTCCGACGAAGAGAAAAAAGAGAAAGCATTTCTTTTGAAAAAATATACCCATGACTGTTTGAAGGATGCCATGCGCAACATGATCTTAAATGATGGTGTTCGTTTGGATGGTCGCAATACGCGCACCATCCGTCCTATCTGGTGTGAGGTAGATTATTTGCCAGGTGCACACGGATCATCTGTGTTTACACGTGGCGAAACACAATCATTGACCACATTGACTTTGGGTACAAAGTTGGATGAGCAATTGATTGACGGCGTTTCAGCTGTCCGTTATGACAAATTTTTATTGCACTACAACTTCCCACCCTTCTCCACTGGTGAGGCTCGTCCTATCAGAGGAACAGGAAGAAGAGAAATTGGACATGGTAACCTGGCGTTGCGTGCATTGAAGCCTGTATTGCCCAAGACAGAAGATTGTCCTTATACCATTCGCATCGTTTCTGACATTCTAGAATCCAACGGTTCGTCTTCAATGGCGACAGTTTGTGCTGGAACATTGGCCATGATGGATGGAGGTGTTCCTATTACAGCTCCAGTATCTGGAATTGCCATGGGATTGATCACCGACGAAGCTTCTGGAAAATATGCAGTATTGAGTGACATCTTGGGAGACGAGGATCACTTGGGAGATATGGACTTCAAAGTAACAGGAACTTCCAAAGGAATCACGGCTTGTCAAATGGACATCAAAATCAAAGGCTTGTCTATGCAGGTTTTGACAGAAGCTTTGGATCAAGCCAAAGAAGGTCGTTTACACATCCTAGGTGAAATCACTAAAACCTTAGATAAACCAAGAGAAGATTACAAGCCACATGCACCGCGCATCGTTAGCTTTGAAATTCCATCAGACATGATTGGACCAGTTATTGGCCCAGGTGGTAAGGTGATCCAAGAAATTCAAAAAACAACAGGCGCTACTATCTCTATCGATGAGAAAGATGGAAAAGGTGTTGTAGAAATTTCTTCATCTGACAAAGCCAGCTTGGATGCAGCAGTAAACCGTGTTAAGAGCATCGTATGGCCTCCACAAGTGGAGATTGGAGAAATCTATGAAGGACCTGTGAAGACCATTCAACCTTTTGGTGCTTTTGTTGAAATTTTACCCGGAACAGATGGATTGATTCACGTGAGTGAATTGGAATGGAACCGCGTAGATGATGTCAGCAAGGTTTTGAAGGTAGGAGATATTGTGAAGTTTAAAGTTTTGGGTAGAGATCCTAAGAACAACAAATTGAAGTTGTCAAGAAAGGTATTGTTGCCTAAACCAGAAAAAACCACAGATTCTCCTGCGGAAGGCAACCAATAAAAATAAATTACGTTATATAAAGCTAAAGGAACTTTTCATCCAGCATGAGACAGTTAAAAATCACCAAACAGGTAACCAATCGGGAAACCGCATCACTTGACAAATATTTGCAAGAGATCGGTCGCGTGGATTTGATTACCGCGGAAGAGGAAGTAGAGTTGGCACGTAGGATCAAGCAAGGCGACCAAGTGGCCCTTGAAAAATTAACCAAAGCCAACCTCCGATTCGTGGTATCCGTATCCAAGCAGTATCAGAACCAAGGTTTGTCCTTGCCTGACTTAATCAATGAAGGCAATCTAGGATTGATCAAGGCAGCCCAGCGTTTTGATGAAACGAGAGGTTTCAAATTTATTTCTTATGCCGTATGGTGGATTCGCCAGTCCATCCTACAAGCGTTAGCAGAGCAATCGCGCATCGTGCGCTTACCATTGAACAAGATTGGCTCTATCAACAAAATCAACAAGGCGTTTGCGAAACTAGAACAAGAATTTGAAAGACCTCCAACGCCAGCAGAGTTGGCTGAGGTTTTAGAAATGACCTTGGACGAAGTGAAGCAAAGTTTGCGCAACAGCGGTCGTCACGTATCCATGGACGCTCCATTGAAAGATGGAGATGAGAGCAGCTCTACCATGTATGATGTATTGCAAACCAATGACACTCCTTCACCAGACAATGATTTGCTTCACGAGTCTTTGAGAAAAGAAATTGAGCGTTCATTGAAAACATTGACTTCTAGAGAAGCTGATGTGGTGAGATTGTATTTTGGTTTAAATGGCGAGCATCCATTAACATTGGAAGAAATTGGTGAACGTTTTGATTTGACACGCGAGCGCGTTCGTCAGATTAAGGAAAAAGCCATTCGCCGCTTGAAACATACAAGTCGCAGCAGAATGTTGAAATCCTATCTAGGATAAAATTTTAAAGCTATTGAAAAAGGTTGTCATCAATGACAACCTTTTTTCTTTGTCCACTTGAAAAAACAAACATGTATAGACTGTACTTACCTATCATTTTTCTCGCACTTTACTTCGGATGGTGTCTCTTTCTGTTATGGAAAAACAAGTCTGTCAAGAAAATCAAAAATGAACTCTATTTTGGTATTTTCCTACTGATTGTTTGGGTAGTAATTTATGCTTTTTCTGCATAAGTCTTGAAATAAATAAGAATCTTCTTAATTTCGAAATTCTAACATTCATTATTTTGAACAAAGCACAAAAATTCATTCTCGTAACAATTTGGATTTTACTCTCTAGGGCATACGATGCATGGAGTACCTATCACCACACACCGGATTTAACCAAAGAGGCAAATCCATTGGTGAGTGCACTGGGCATGGGTTGGATTCCACTTTTGACAACTATTGGTCTGCTCAGCGCATACATCATTTATGCATTTTATCAGTCTACTTTCAACACGAGAAGTTTACATCCCCAAGACGGTGGATATAACTTTAGGCAATTTGCTGCTTACCTCTATCTTGGAGAGAGAAAACATTGGTCCGCTATGTTGTATCAAATGCCAAGAGAAAAGTGGCGACTTCATCAATACATGGGAAGAATACTCCCAACTTGTCTTGCTTTTGCTGGGTTACTTTCGACATTGATGTGGCTGCTAATCCAATACTATCCACCTTACCAGCAATATCACTCCCCTACTGTCATCTACTCGATACTCATCTTCAATTCCATTTTCATAATGTACAGAATCAATCAAATGGAGTTTAGACAATATCAAAGTAAATAAATCACTTGATGTTTCGTTCGGCATGACCAACTCACAAGATGACGTGATTAGAAAAAGAAAGGCTGAAGCGGAATTGTATTTTAAAACACTATGAAAAAAGAAACCATTTCAGATATAAGGTCCATTTCAATTGGAGCCGCAATTCTTTCATTGGTCGCATTATACAATGGATTTCCTTTGGTGTATTCGGATACCGGAACTTACATATCCAGCGGATTTGATATGTTTGTTCCATTGGATAGACCCATAGCCTACGGTCTATTCTTGAGGATTACCTCTGTAGGATTATCACCTTGGTTGGTCATTTTGACCCAGAATATTATCACGTCTTATGTACTTTTCTCTACGGTATGCACATTGGTTTACGATCGACATAAAATTGCGAGAACCCATCTATTATCCATTTTAATATTGACATTCTTTTCTGGAATAGCCTGGTATTCCAATCAATTGGTGCCTGACTTCACCACTCCCTTGGTCATCTTGATTTTGTTTGTCTTATTGAACAATGAAAAATTATCTTGGCTCAATAAAACATTTCTCACCATCCTTTTGATTTTTGGATTCATTGCCCATCTTTCCAACCTTTTGATGGGTTTGTGTTTTGCAATAATTGTCATGGCCTATTGGCTCGTTAGGAGAAAATCCATTGGTCGTGATGCAAAAATGAAACTCCTTTACTGCATTGGGGTTGTGATTTTTTCTTGGTGCGCTTTGGCGCTAATCAATAGAGTTGTTGATAAAGAATACAACATCTCCAAAGGATCCCATGTGTTTTTAATGGCTCATATGAATGACGCAGGAATCCTTCGCCCTTTCCTGTGTGAACATTGCAGCGAACCAGAATGGCAATCGCATCCCCTGTGTCCATACAAAGATTCACTTCCCAGCGACGCAGCAGGATTTATTTGGGTAAGTCATTTGGTTGATTCTTGTGGCGGATGGAAAAACAGCAAAGCGCCATTTGATCAGATTATTCATCAAACCATCATTGAGCCCAAATACTTGACCTTGAATGCCTATAAATTTGTTCAATATGGATTTGTTCAAATGGGTCAAATTGAAATTGGCCATGGACTTACCTCTTATCAAAATACCACCCCTTTGGAGCAAATACAAAAGTGGTTTCCATTAGAGGAAAACAATTATAAAAACAGTCGACAAAACCGATGGAATGGCCAAGATCTGAATTTTGAATGGATCAATTTGTTTCAACTTTTGTGGATTGCTTTCAGTTGCCTCTTATTGATTTACACCATTTTCACCCCATCACTATCTACACAGTTAGATGGAAATATCAAGCAACTTATTCTTTTTGTTCTTTTTGGTATTTTCATCAATGCCATGATTACTGGTGGATTGAATTCTCCTTATGGAAGATTGCAGGCGCGTGTCATATGGCTGTTGCCCTATAGTACTTCGTTCATTTTGCTTGCTCTTTCCAAACGATATAGAAATACAATTGAAAAAAAATTACCATGAAAGCAACACTCATTGGCGCCTCCGGTCTGGTTGGTGGTTATCTCTTAGATCAACTCCTCAATGACCCGCTATTTGTGCAAGTACAAATCTTGGTCAGGAATAAATTACCCGTCAATCATCCCAAGCTCACCCAAGTCATGGTGGACTTCAATCGCGCTGGTGATTTTCAATCGGCCATCTTGGAGCATAGTGTCGTTTTCTCCTGCATCGGCACAACACAGAAAAAAGTTCAAGGAGACATGCAGACCTATCGAAAAATTGATTTTGACATCACGGTTCATGCGGCTGAGGCGAGCAAACAGAAATTGTGTTTCCATTTCTTTTTTATATCTGCAGTGGGTGCACAATCCAAAAGCGCCAACTTCTATTTGAAGTTGAAAGGAGAAATAGAAGTGGCCATTGAAAAATTACAATTGCCAAGAACCATTGTGATGCGCCCATCACTGCTGTTGGGTAAACGTCAAGAAAGCAGAATGGCAGA
>CAMCTV010000080.1 GCA_945878635.1 Chryseobacterium gleum
TTGAACGGTTGGATTGGAACCTACGTGAGTTACGATGCGGGTGAAACATGGTCCAATCCGCATGGCTTGATTGGCACGCCATACAACATCGATACCCATCCCAATTTGATGAACTTCTCAGCTGATGACGTCACGTATACCCAAATTCACTACAACACTACTATCATCGCTTCGCAATTGGATGCGGACAAGATATTAATCGGTGGTTTGAATTTGTGGAAGTCGGAGGATGCAGGAGCTACCTACCAAGGTGTGGGCGGATACATTGGTGGATTGCCCTACCTGCATGTCGATCAACAAGAGTATCGCATTTACAAAACCAGCCCAACAACCGAAGAGATATGGGGTTCCAATGATGGCGGTATTCATTTTAGCAATGATTTTATGCAATCATTCACCGCTAAGAACCGCGGAATTCGAGCAGTGAACCTTTGGGGCTATGACCAAGGCTGGAACGAGGACATCATGGTGGGTGGTCGTTACCACAATGGGAACATGGGCTATCTCGAGAATTATGGTCCTGGAAATTATTTGTCTTTGGGTGGTGGAGAAGCACCAACGGGATATGTCAATTATAGCGATCAGAACAAAACCTACTTCAGCGATATTCAAGGCAAAGTTTTGCCAGAGTCTATTCAAGAAGTTCCCAGCAATTTCTCAGTCTCTATTTCACCCAACGAGAGTTATTGGAACAACGAATCATCGCGTATTATGTTCTCCCATCAATACTTTGATAAAGCTTATTTGGGAAGGGACAACAAATTGTATGTGAGCAATAACGCTTCTTCATTTTCTGTGCTATATGAGTTCGGCTCTGACGTGGGAAGTAAGGTGTTGTGGATGGAGCAATGTTACAGCATGCACAATGTTCTCTTTGTTCAACAACGCGTTTTGAATGTGATGAAATTGTGGAAGTCTTCTGATTATGGAATGTCATGGGTCATGGTGGGTCAACCATTGAATCAGAACAACATGTGCTTCACGGCTGGAGCTACGGATCAAGAGATTTGGTTGAGCTATCCCAACGCTTCAGTCAGTCAGCGTGTGTGGCGCACCATCGATGGTGGGCAAAGTTGGATCAATATCACGGGTTCTGTTTTGGGCAATGGCAAACCCTGGGCCATCGCTCATGCCTTGGGAACCAATGGGGGAGTGTACATAGGAACTTCCAATGGCAGGGTGTTGTACCGAAATGCAACCATGAATGATTGGGTAGAGTACAGTGATGGATTGCCTGTGAGTGGTGAAGCATTGCGATTGGTACCTTTCTACCGCGATCAGAAAATTCGTTTCGCATCCTGGAATCTGGGTGTTTGGGAAGCTCCTTTGTATGAGCCAACCACAATGCTGGTAGACTTTGCGGCTGCGCAAGAACGTTTTTATTGTCCTGGAGAGTCCATCCATTTTGTGGATCATTCCGTTGTTCCCGATGGTGCAACTTACGCTTGGACTTTTGAAGGCGCAACCCCAGCAACGAGCACCGCGAAATACCCGACGGTGGTTTACAATACAACGGGTTCATTCAATGTTAGTCTCACCGTTACCTACAACGGTCAATCTTTGAGCAAAACCAAAACACAATATATTTCGTCCATTGACGGACTGTCGAGTCCTTTGATGGCCCAGGATTTCGAAAGCGGCGCAATTCCTTCGCCTTGGCAATTCAAGCATCCAACAGGAGGCGGTTTCAATTGGAACATCAGTGACCAATGCAGTTCTTTTGGCAATGGAACTTTCTCCATGAAGTTTGACAATTATTGGGTTGATGCAGCGGGCAATCACGACCAAGTTTGGTTGGACAAGTTCATCGTCAATGGCAATTCAGCCAACTTAACCTTTGATGTTTCGTATGCGCAGTATGGAGGACAGTATTCAGATACGCTGGCTGTAGTGGTATCAACGGATTGTGGTGCAACGTGGGAGACGTTGTACATCAAAGGAGGTGACGAATTGGCGACAGCACCAGACAACACCGATCCATTCATTCCCGTTGCTGCGGAATGGCGAAATGAGAGCATCGCTTTATCCAATTATGAAGGGCAAGAATTGATCGTAGCTTTTGAGAATATTGGTCGCTATGGCAATCAAATTTATGTGGACAATATTCAAATTGTCAATCCTGTGAGCATCGATGAGCAGGATGAATGGGCTTTGAATTTGTTTCCCAATCCTGCAACCCATCAAGTTTCCATTTCATCCACCCAAGATTTATCCGGATGGAATTGGATGTTGGTGGATGCATTGGGAAGGAAATGTCCTGTCGCCATAGAAACATCTTCAAACAGAACAATCATGTTGTTGGATGGTCTCTCCGCTGGATGGTATTCAGTGGTTGCTGTAAAAGACAATATGAAATGGGTTAAATCTTTTCAAAAAATCAGTCATGAGAAATAAATTCATTTTAATCGTGGTCATGTCCATGATCTCTTTGGTCGGATTTGCTCAAAAAGAAAAAGGTACCGCCAGTTACTACCACAATAAGTTTGATGGCCGCAAAACCAGTAGCGGTGAGGTGTTTCGTCAAAACTTGTACACCTGTGCGCACAAGACATTGCCTTTTGGGACAATGCTCAAAGTAACCAATTTGAGCAATGACAGTACTGTTGTCGTAAAAGTCAATGACCGATTGCCGATGCGCTCCAAGCGTGTAATTGATTTGTCCTTGGTGGCTGCCAAGCAGTTGAATTTTGTGGCCAAAGGATTAACCAAAGTTGAATTGGAGAAAGTGAATCCTTAGGAGCAATAATTGGCGGTGCCCCGCATCTCTTCGTTCGCGGGTCGGGCTTTTCGCTTGTATCTTTTGACAAGTCAAAAGTATACCGCTTCAATCCCTCACCGGGAGAGTGATGAGGAATGAAGGGATGAGGTGATGAGGTGATGAGGTGATGAGGTGATGAGGTGATGGGTGTTGAAGAGATGCGGCAGCGAGATGTCTCGTCCTAAAATAGGTTTACAAAAAAACGATCAAGCTAAATCAGGCATTACCAACTGACCACCCCGTCCCGACAGCGCTTACGCTCGTCGGGACACCCCTCCTTTCTTTTACTCCGTAAAAGCAGGAGGGGAGATGTCCCACTCATCCCTTCATTGCGAATGGCATTTCATACTCTCGCAACCTCATCCCCTCATCACTTCATCACCTCGTAATCATCACCTCGCAATCATCACCGAACCACCAATTGCATCCTTTTTCCCAGTGCCGCAGGTGGTTTCGTATGCAAAAGTGTAGTAGTAGGTTCCTTGGCTTTGATCATTGGGTTTCCAATAGGGTGTGCTATCTGAACTTTGAAAAATAGGGCTTCCCCAGCGGTTAAAGACATTCAATTGATAAGTCTTGAAATACTGTCGGGTGTCTTCCTCTGGTTGATCTCTCAAGTATGGTCTCCAAGTGGCGTTCAGCGTATCGCCATTCATAGAAATGATATTGGGGAAAACGAGCATGGTTGGATCAAAATCAATGTTGTTATTGGCAGGAACAATGGTCGTTCCATAGGATTCACAACCATTGTCGGGATTGGTGACGGTAAGATTGTACTCTCCCAAAGACAAAACATTGGGGTAAAGATCATCGGCCATTTCGCCTTGGATAATGCCAAAGTTGGTCGACCAAAAAGCATCCCAGCTCGTGAGATTAACGGTATAGTTGTCCAAAATGACAACAGGATTCAGACAACTGATGGTGTCTGCATCGAACCAAGAAATTATTGGCGATATGGTATCTATGCTCACATTGAAAGTCTCAACTGAACTGCAACCATTAAGGTTGTTGGTGACTTCCACTTGATAGTTTCCTGCTTGATTGATGTTGACATTGTCTTGGCTTAAGGGAACATTAATGTTTTGACCATTGGGTCCTGACCAATCATAGCTGTTGTTGTTTAAGTCAACGGCAACACTGAGATTTATACTTGGCGAAAAACAATTAATCTCGGTGATGTTGGACGGAGTCGTGGTGGGAACAGTTTGATTCACATCAACAGTCAGCGTGAAGGCGTCTTGACATTCTTCTGAGAAATAAGCGTTGACCGTATAGGAGCCTCCTGCATTGACATTGACATTGGGTTGGTTAGGAGCAGATGTAATGTTGCCTCCGTTGGTAGACCAAATGTAAATGGTGCCTGCGCTATTGGTGCTTGCGGCAAGTGTTAAAGCGTTGTCGGCGCAGGTGATGAGTGAATCGTAATTGACGAACAAAGAAAAATCACTGTAGTCGGCGTTGATGACCACAGTGGCGGTATCAAAACACTGATTGTCATAATCCGCAGCAATGTAATACGTTCCAGCAGTGGAAGTATTCAATGTTGATAAGGTATCACTTCCCAATATTTGTCCATTGTCCGTAAACCATTGATAACTGAGTCCAATGAAATTCGACGAAGTATTAACGGTTGCCAAAGTATCTGAGCATTGCAATATGGCAACAGGAGGGACAGTGATCTCAAGGTCCTCAATGTTGACAGTGATGCTGCTCGATTGCGGAAGTCCACAAAGGTTGGTGAAGTCAACGGTATAGGTTGTGGTGACGGATGGATTTGCCGTAGGATTAGGAAGTGTTGGATCCGATAAACCAGTAGATGGTGTCCATGTATAGTCTCCATTGATTGATGGTCCGGCATTGAGTTCTATGGTGGTTCCGGGACAAGCTTGAAGCTGAGAAGCGGATGCAAAAATATTGGGCTCCAAACAAACAGTTTGAACATTGGTTGCGCCGCCCGTTGCCGCAGTAAATCCCCAATAGACATAAGATTGGCCATTGAAGATTTCATTGGCAATATCGATAGTAGCCTGTGTCCTAAAAATACAATCGTAGTACACCTGAATCAATTGAGCTGATGCATCCCATTTGATTTGAACAACATGGTTTTGACCATCTTCTGTATTGGCATTGAAAGCACTCATTTGGACCGGACCAGAAAGGTTGTTTCCTGTATTGTGGTTGATGTCTCCATTTTTTTCAATGGCAATGTGGTCATAGGTTGGGTCGCCAGATTCTGTATTTTGCCAAGTGTCAAATTCAATGCCCAGAGAGGTTGTAAACGTTTGATAACCCAAGCCACCTCCGCTGGTTCCAAGTGCATCGTTACCAAGATTTTGCAATACGAAACAAATTCCATCAGCACCATTGGCATCTTGGTTTCCAAGATTCATGTAAAAAGTGATATCAAAATCCTCTACAAGATTAATTAAATCGGTATACCAAACGGTTCCATTTTGATTATTCCAAATATCGGTTAACTGATAGCAGTCGTTTCCGGTGGCAACGGCATTACCATTTAGAAAATAATCTTGTGACTTGGATGTATTTGAGAACAACATCAAAAAACAAAAAAGGGAAAGGGTTAAGTTTTTCATACCAACCCCGAAGATAAGCAAATCCTGCGCTTACTTGATGCCCCGTTCTTTGCAGATTTTTTCGTAAGCTTTCTGAACCTCTATGAATTTATCCTGCGCGGCCTTTTGATGGGACTCTCCCAAATCACGCACTTTATCAGGATGGTGCTTCATAGCCATTTTTCGAAAAGCCTTTTTCACCTCTTCATCAGAAGCTGATATTGTGATTTCCAATATCGTGTATGAACGATCCGTTGACTCATAAAACATGGCTTTGATGGAGGAACGATCACTTTCTGAAACACCGATGTAATAGGCGATGCGTTCTACCAGCTCTGCCTCGGTGGCATCCACATTTCCATCTGCTTTGGCAATGCCAAAGAGGTAATGGATGAGTTGCAAACGCATGGCGTGCTCCATGTAGTATTTGATTTGTTCACAGACATCACGCACGGGAATTTCTTTGTTCAACAATTCTTTCAGTATACCGATTTGTTCTGCGGCAACAGCTTCACCGAATTGTCTTCTGAACGATTCTCTGATATAGTCCAACTCACTTTTCATGTGCTTGCCATCCGCTTTCATAACAGCAGCGGAGAGCACGAGCAGGGCCGAACTAAAATCACCGGGTCGAGTCCGGTGACGCTGGGACTGATAACTTTGGTAATCGTTTCTGGGATTGTAATTCCCTTGGCGCTGATTGGTCTGCTCCTGCGCACTCAAGGATTTGTCCTCTACCATGGCACCAAAGGCAAAACCCAAAATACCTCCGATGGGGCCACCAAGTGCCCAACCCAAACCTCCACCAATCCACTTAGCGTATTTCATTATTATGAATTTTTCAGGACAAAACTAAACATTTTGGATGTGTTTGTTTTCACTCTGTTTTCAATTTTATCGAAATAAATGATAAATCATGATCATCACTTCTTTTTCAGCAACAAATGCCCCTTCATGTAATAAAGTTGATCTGAATCTTGTTCATAGTTCAAATCTGATGTGATGAAACGGTATTGATTATCGTTGTATGCAAAGTCAATGGTAAAATATTCAAAAATCAAGTCATTCGAATGTGCTGTGCTTTTTACGTTCAGTTTAATTTTTTCTTTCATTTGCCCAATGAATGCTGAATGAACAACACCTTCCTTGTTCCTGAATTGTATCTGTATGGTTTCATTTTGATGCTCGGGATCATCAATGTTTTCTGTAATAATCCTGGCTGAAAGGCCATCTGAAAAATGGACATCACTTTCTTGGGTATTGATTTCAATCATTTCTTGATAGTCGCTCAATGCGATGGATTGATTGTTCTCAAATCTGACAATTCTATTGACACTTGTTTCAATAGAATCTTCTTTGAAAGAGAGTTTAGCCGATTCCATTTGATTGGCAGCCCAATCATAATCTTCTACGATTTCAACATTGAGAGAGTTGGTATCGCATTGCAAACAATACAAGGCCGCTTGTTCTGGGTGATAACGTGATAAGTAACGCAGAACATCCTCTGCCTCATTGGCCGTGTAGGCATTGGGTTGATTTTTAATATTGGTCCATTGCTCCATCTGAGATTGGAAGGATAAACTTTTGGCAGATAAAGGCCCACCATGCTGAAACAGAAATGTCACCATTAACAACGTTATTGGGAGTACGATTATTCTCGTTTTGGGAGAAAATCCAAAGTATAGCGTTATGAAGCTCAAAAATAATGCGAGATAAACCACAATTGCCCGCACTTCCGTTAATCCGTATTCTAGTAGACGATATCCAATGGCCCACCAAAGCAATACAATGAGAGGAATGATATACCAGAAAAATCTATGGGAAGTAATCGACCATTTGGATGAAACTTCGGTTTTAAAAGGTTGTCCCAAAAGCCAATTGATTACACCAATGCAACAGAAAAGCAAAATCCAAATGCTTACCCAGCCTTTGGGAAGTGTAGCGGTGAAAATGATCTTGCCGGCATATAGGTACAGAATGGTCAAGTAAACGATGACCAAAGGCGATAATATCCATTGTTGAATCCTTTGTAGGGGTAGCAAAGTTGCTTCACTATTATCGGTTTCTTCCTCTTGGGGAGCGGATGAGAGAAAGAAGATGGGGTGAAAAATACCAACCAGAAGAAAGAAAAATAAAGCATAGAATTTTGGACTAAGGTCTTTGTATATCAACAATTGTGTTGCACTCAATGCCAGTGCAATGCCAGCATAGATGAGCGCAATGTAAAAAGAGCTGGCCAGAAAATTCTTCATCATCCAATAATTGAACGACCAGAAGTCTTCTTTTTTTCGGGCATGCCAGAAGGGAAGGACGGCTGGAATCAGGTGAACAATAATAAGCCAAGACAAGATCCAGAATGGTTGTTGCCTGCTGCTGTTGTCAAGGTCAAATTGAAGAATGTGTTGACCGATGTAAATGTGAATACCAATGATTGCCGCAAAAATCAGAGCCCGAGGGATGCGCATGCTCCATTGTTGATTTTCATGCCAAATGAAAAAGCCAACATACAAAGGCAATCCGCAGCCAAGGATTATGGCCCAACGAAACCCTTCAAAACTGACCGATTCATCTATTCCATCGATGTCTAATATCATCAGGTTCCAAATCGCACAGCATGTCGCAACAAACATCAACGCAATAATGATAGGGAAACGATGAGCAGTGGTTAGAATGGACCATTTGAGCTGGGAAAGTTTCAACGGTGAAAAGTTCATGTTTATGTTTTTTATCAAAGATAGTTAAACGTGTGGTTGCTTATATTTGTCGCCTAATCATCAATGCAATGAGAACAGATTTATACCAAGGTCACGACTACTACATGATGGATGAGTTGTTGACAGATGAACACAAATTGGTTCGTGACGCGGCACGCGCATGGGTTAAGAAGGAAGTTTCTCCCATTATCGAAGAGGCTGCAGAGAAGTGTCAATTCCCAAAGCACTTGTTGCCCGGTTTGGCTTCTATTGGCGCTTTTGGTCCTTATATTCCAGAGGAATACGGTGGGGCAGGATTGGACCACATTTCCTATGGCATCATCATGCAAGAGTTGGAGCGATGCGACAGTGGACTTCGTTCTACGGCCTCTGTTCAATCTTCTTTGGTGATGTATCCTATTTTTAAATACGGTTCTGAAGAACAACGTATGAAATATTTGCCCAAGTTGGCTTCAGGTGAGTGGATGGGATGTTTTGGTTTAACTGAGCCTGATCATGGTTCTAATCCAGGTGGCATGGTAACCAACTTTAAGGATATGGGAGACCATTACTTGTTGAACGGTGCCAAGATGTGGATTTCAAATGCCCCATTTGCGCAGGTCGCAGTGGTTTGGGCCAAGAATGAAGAAGGAAGAATTCATGGTTTGGTTGTTGAGCGTGGTATGGAAGGTTTTTCTACACCAACCATGCATGGAAAATGGAGTTTGCGTGCTTCTGATACGGGTGAGTTGATTTTTGATAACGTTAAAGTTCCAAAGGAGAACTTGTTGCCTGGCCGCAGTGGCTTGGGTGCACCATTGAGCTGTTTGGATTCTGCTCGTTTTGGTATTGCATGGGGTGCAATAGGTGCTGCTTTGGATTGTTATGATACAGCCTTGCGTTATTCCAAAGAGCGCATTCAATTTGGAAAGCCAATCGGTGCTTTCCAATTGCAACAGAAGAAATTGGCTGAGATGATCACAGAAATCACCAAAGCACAATTGTTGACTTTCCGTTTGGGACAGTTGCGTAATGAAGGTA
Source organism: Chryseobacterium gleum (assembly GCA_945878635.1). Classification (GTDB taxonomy): domain Bacteria; phylum Bacteroidota; class Bacteroidia; order Flavobacteriales_D; family Sanyastnellaceae; genus CAMCTV01. Next base: position 9,066 of record CAMCTV010000080.1, read on the forward strand.
AAGCAACCTCGGCACAAATTTCCATGGCCAAAAGAAACAACGTAGACATGGCCATTAACATTGCTCGTGAAGCCCGTCAAATGCTCGGAGGAATGGGAATCACCAATGAGTATCCATTGATGCGCCACAGCATGAATTTAGAGTCCGTTATTACTTACGAAGGAACGCACGACATTCACTTGTTGATCACAGGAATGGATGTGACCGGTTTTGATGCGTTTAAGTAATCGCAACTAAAAGAATATTGAAAAGGAGTCCTTAGGGGCTCCTTTTTTTATTGGTTCAACTTATCTAATTGCAACGTGTATGGATATAAACAAAAAGGGCGCCCAATGGGCGCCCTTTCAAAAGATATCAGAATGATCTTATCGGTTAACCACCATTCTCATGGTATTCAATTGACCGTTTTGAACCATTTCAACCATGTATACTCCGCCAGCCAAAGTCTGACCAAAGTCCATGGTGGTATTCATTGCACCTTCTACAACGTAGCGGTTGCTGTATACCATACGACCTGTAGCATCAGTGATGCGAACTTGCAATTCACCTTCCATGCCATCAACGTTCAAGTTGACAC
>CAMCTV010000081.1 GCA_945878635.1 Chryseobacterium gleum
CCTTATTTTTTCCCCTATCTGGGATATTTTCACCTGTTGGATTCTTGTGACACTTTTGTTTTTTTGGACAATGTCAATTACATCAATCGTGGCTGGGTAAATCGAAATCAGTTTATCTTATCAGGAGCGCCCAATACCTATACTGTACCATTGAATGGCGCAAGCCAGAACAAGTTGATCAATGAACTGACCATCGCAGATGGAAAGTGGACAAAGGTTTTTTTAAAATCATTAGAGATGAGTTACAAGAAGACCAAGTGCTACGATATGCTCATTGAGCCACTGAAAGCCGTTATTGGTGAAGGTACTGGAAAGATATCAGATTTGAATCAAAGGACCACGATGTGGTGTGCTCAAGAGTTGGGATTGTCCAAGCGGTTCAAGATATCATCTGTTGATTTCAGTAATGTTGAGGGAGCTGGCCAAGATAGAATTATTGGAATATGCCAACAGGAGTCTGCCCAGGCTTATAATAACGCAATTGGTGGTGTTGATTTATATAACAAAATGGATTTTTCGAGACACGGAATTGAATTGTCTTTTGTACATTCTGCTTTGAACCCCTATCCGCAAGCGGTTTCAGGTTTTCATCCTGGAATGTCCATATTGGATGTACTAATGAACAATGATTTCAATGAGCGAGAATCGTTGGTGAAACAATACACTTTTTCATGAGTAAGGGATACGAGAAAATAGTTAAGCATTATGAGCGTTGCTATGCTGAGCATGGTGACAATCACAAAGGAATGGATTGGCCAAAGTTGGAAGACAATCATGTTCGATTTCAGGTGATGTTGCAACTTTTGGATTGGGATAATCGTCACCAAGGTTCAAGTCGGCTGTTGGATTTTGGTTGTGGCACAGCCCATTTATTGGCGTTTATCCAAGAGAACAATTTGCCAATTGATGAGTACATCGGATTGGATTATTCTCAACTTTTTGTCGATCGTTGTTTGGAGAAGTTTCCAACTCATCGTTTTATAGCAGCGGATGTGTTGCACAAAGATTTTGTTTGGCCTGAGTTTGATTACGCAGTAATGAACGGGGTGTTTACTGAAAAGAGAGAATTGAGTCACGCTGAGATGTGGGATTATTTCACTGAAGTGATTTCAAGCGCATTTCATCATGCCCAGCGCGGCATTGCTTTTAATACCATGTCCAAGAATGTGGATTGGGAGCGTGACGACCTTTTTCATGTTTCCATGGATGAACTTTCGTCCTTTCTGTCCAAGAAATTATCCAGAAACATCGTCATCCGACAGGATTACGGTCTTTATGAATTTACCACATACCTCTATAAGTGATGTTGAAAGATGTAGTCATATTTGGCGTTAAGGACTTTGCAGAATTGGCGCATTATTACCTCACCCATGACAGTGGGTATAATGTTGTTGGTTTTACGGTGCACAAGGCATACATGCCACAGGAGTCTTTGTTTTGTGGCTTACCCATCGTTCCTTTTGAGGAATTAGAGTCTCATTACCCCCCTTCCGAGGTTGCTTTTTTTGCGCCAATGTCACCCACCAAGATGAATCAACTTCGTGAACAAGTGTACATGGAGGGCAAACAAAGAGGTTATTCCTTTATTTCATATATCAGTTCGCGGTGTACCAATTTTGCGACCTCTATTGGTGAGAATTGTTTTGTATTAGAAGACAATACCATTCAGCCTTTTGTTCGCATTGGAGATAATGTTGTTTTATGGTCGGGCAACCATATTGGCCATCATTCAACCATAGGAAATCATGTCATGTTCACTTCACATGTCGTGCTTTCAGGCCATTGTCAAGTAGGCGACTACAGTTTGTTTGGTGTTAATGCCACCATCAGGGATGGCTTGACCATTGGTCAAGGAACTTTTGTTGCAATGGGAACGTCAGTGATCAAATCAACTCCTGAATGGTCTTTCATCAAAGGTTCTTTTGGTGAAGTTTCCGGTGTTGATAGCAGAAAAATGATATGAGTTGGAAGAAAGGTGAACAGGTTTTTCAATGGGACAATTTTTCCTTGGGTAAATCTTTTTCTCATGCCAGTGTTCCATTTGCTCTTCATCTAGAGGATGACGACTTTATGGTCTATTTTGGAGCAAGAGATGAAAAGGGTCATTCCCTTCCGTTTTGTATTAAAGCACAAATTAAGGATGGGCGTTTTTTATTAAAAGGTCAACCCATCGGCCCATTGATGGGTGTTGGTGCATTGGGAACGTTTGATGATTCAGGTGTTATGCCCACTTGTGTGGTTAAGCACGGTGGAGCTTATTGGATGTATTACATTGGTTGGAATCCGCAGGTTACAGTCTCTTATAGACTCTCTATTGGATTGGCCATTAGTCAAGATGGAATTCATTTTGAACGGTATTCTCCAGCGCCATTGATGGATAGATCATTGGAAGAGGTATATTTTAACACAGCACCTTATGTAGTAAAGGGTCAACAAGGTTGGGAGATGTACTATGTGTCCTGCACGGCTTGGAAAGTATTGGATGGCAAGACTGAACCCCAATACACGGTAAAAAGAGCAATCTCCAATGATGGAATGCATTGGCATCGGGAGAACAAAATTTTGTTGGAGTATGATGAGCAGGGTGAAGCTTTTGGTCGCCCCTGTCTATTGAATTCTTCAGCAGAAAAAAGAACATTGTTTTTTTCATTTCGCAAATTATTGGGTTACCGCAATGTGGTGGGCAGCGCCTACCAAACGGCCTATGCAGAATGGGACGAGGATCTTGAGATTTGGAAAAAGAAGTATGCTGATACTTTACCACTGGGTCAAGAGGGTGAATGGGATGAGCAGATGGCTTGTTATGGTCACGTATTTGAGCATCACGGTATCCATTGGATGTTGTACAATGGCAATGATTTTGGAAAATCAGGTTTCGGTTATGCCCAATGGAGCGCTGAATAGCCAAGCCCCGTTGGTGGCTGTTTTTATGGTTACTTACAACCATTCGTCTTTCATTGCCCGTGCCATCGAATCTGTTTTGTCTCAAAACACAACATTTAATTTTCAACTGTTTATTGGCGAAGATGCTTCGACGGATGATACAGGCGTGTTGTGTAGGCATTATGCAGATCAATTTCCGGATAGCGTAAAACTGTTTTGTCGTGAGAAGAACATTGGTGTTTTTGAAAATGCCAATTTGTTGTTTCAAGCCTGTTTGTCTTCTGGCGCAAAGTATATTGCCATGCTTGAGGGAGATGATTGTTGGATTTCAAATGAAAAATTGGAACGACAAGTGTCCTATTTGGAGCTGCACGATGATTGCGCCGGTTCATACCACAATACAGATTTTCTATATGCCAATGGCGATCGGAAAGCAATGTTTAAAAAATTGCCGGATAGCATGCGCTTGGACGATGTGATTGGAAAGTACTCCCCGTTTCACACCACCTCTTTTGTTTTTAGATCTCATCATTTTTGCCGGCCCTCTTGGTTTAAGGAAATACATAGCGTGGATTTGGCCATGTACATGTGGCATGCGCAGTTTGGTTATTTCAAAGGATTCAATGAAACTTGGAGCCTATATTGCATACACGATTCAGGAATGACAGCTGGGAAAGACCACAATGAGCTGTTTCATCAAAAGCGTTGGTTGCTGTATCAAATGATGTCCGGTAAACTGAGTCAGCCTTTTTCAAAAAAACTGATTGAGCTGATTCGATATCACCGCAAGGAAATGGGGGATTCTATCCCGAAAGAAATGGGTAAAGTTTTGTTTTTTGATACAACAGATGGAATTGAATTTCAGAAGTTAAAGATGGGTATTGAAGCGGAGATTCTTCCCTTTCATTTCGACAAGGGAAGTTGGATTGGTTTTTTCAATGGTTTTAAATTGACTTCAGTGAAATGGCTAAATGCCCTTCAACTGAGAATGAAATACAGAACACATTGGTCCCATTTGAGCGCAATTGTATTTCTTTCTCGTCGAGATGCGGATTTGTTTTATTCTTATTTCTCAAAGCTTAATCTGCGCTATTGCATCATTGATGAAAGGGGAGCTGAGCCTAAATATACGTATGAACGTTTGTTTTCACGTCATGGTGATATGCTGGAACAGTCCTCAGCGTATCTTGCCAGTGAAATCAATGCTGAACTATTGAAACTTTGATTTGATAAATTTGGTAAATGAAGAAAATTGCACTTTTCACTCCTTCCAAGCACACGTATTCAGAGACTTTCATACAGTTGCACATAGAAGGATTGAACCGTGTCTTGTGGGTTTATCATGATGGAGAGCAGCCCACCAAGTGCAATGATGTTTCTTTCCCCAAATTGTCTAGGTGGTTGATTCGGTTTTACAACCTGTGGCATGGAAAGAAATGGGGCTGGGAGCAATGGAGTTTGTTTCTCTCTCTGAAACGCAATAGACCAGAAGTGGTTTATATCGAGTACGGCACCACAGCAGTGGCCAATGCAGACGTGGTAGAATGGCTTGGAATTCCAATGGTTATCAACTTCCATGGATTTGATCTTTCCGTTCATGAGATCTTGAAGAAGCATCAACTAAGATATCAGGCGTTGTTTCAAAATACAATCACACGATATGTTGTTGTTTCAAAAAAAATGGAGCGTCGCCTTGTTCAAATGGGCGCAAGACCTGATGCCATTTTGTATTCTCCTTGCGGTGCCAATGTTGAGTACCAACATGTTTCTCCCAAATCTGATGGAAAGCAGTTTGTTATGCTCGGTCGTATGGTAGAAAAGAAATCGCCACTGACCACCATAAAAGCCTTTCATATGGTTTTTCTTCAAGACCCTTCGGTAAAGTTGTCTGTGATTGGAACAGGACCTTTGCTCGCTATTTGTCAAGATTATGTCGACCAGCATCATTTGTCTCAGGTGGTGCATTTTCAGGGTGTTTTGGATCGCGCCGCAATCAAAAACGTTTTTTCTGAAAGTTGTTGTTTTGTACAACACTCTGTTGTTGCAGAAAATGGTGATGAAGAGGGTACCCCAGTGGCGGTGATGGAAGCGATGTTGGCGGGTTTGGTGGTTGTATCTACCCGTCATGCCGGTATTGCAGATATTGTTCAAGAGGGCTGCGGTTACTTGGTGAATGAACATGATGTGGCAGCCATGGCCCACGCCATGTTGGCGGCCATACAGCATTTGGATATTTCTAGTGAAATGACCAAGAAAGCCAAGCAATTTATTTTATCCAACCACACATCAGACATTCACCTTCAACAAATCAATTCATTTATGTCATGATAAGGAAGAGCACATTGGCTGTGGTTATTCCCGTTCATAATCGAAGGGAGGAGTTGACTCGCGCCTTGATATCTGTTTACCAACAGACCTTGCCGGTGGATGAAGTATGGGTAGTTGATGACGCCTCTGATGTGGAGCTATTTCCTTTGGAAGAATTCAAAGAATGGAGCGCTTTGCATTACCATAGATTGGAATCAAAGTCCAATGCCAATGTAGCCAGAAACAAAGGTGCTCATTTGTCCCAATCGGATTACATTGCTTTCCTGGATAGTGATGATGAGTGGGAGATGGATTATATCGAGCAATGCCAAAAGCATTTGAAGCCAATACAGGGGGCTTATTTTTCACAATCAAAGATTGTTAGGGCGGGTGCAGCCAATCCCAAGCATTCAAAGGAATGGAGAGAAGACATGAGTGCCGTCAATTTTTTGTTGGATGGTGGATTTGCACAAACATCCAGTTTTATTGTTGATCGGGTTTCATTTCTCAATGTTCAATTTGATGAGCAACTGAAACGCCATCAGGACTTTGATTTTTTTGCCCGTTATGCAAAGAAGTATACATGGAATCAATTGCCTGTGTGTGCGGTATTGGTCCATTGGGAGGAAAATAGAAAGACTACACGAGATGCCCGTTCTGAGATGATATTTATTGAGCGATTTGTGAGTGAAATAGAGCCCAGGGTATTGAAACGTTATTTGCGTATGCAGTATGATTATTTTTATTTGAATGGCTCACCAGCTGATTACAAACTGCACCAGGCTATGGTTCCGAGGATTGCAGGAATGTTTACTTTTTCTGAATTTAAGTCCTTTTACAAAGAACGCAGTAGTTTGTATTTAAACACAATTGGATTTTTGACCTTTTTGCTGCTCCGATTAAAAAGTAAACTCTAGCTGCATATCTGCATGTGTAAGCACTGGAGATCTCTCAAGTGGTTGATTCAAATGCCTTTCTAGTTTTATTGCCCATCTCCAGGATTGATATTGGTATTGCGCAATGAGAAAGGTTCGCTTTCCCTTTCCGCTATAGGCTGGTATGCTCATTCCACCTTTTAATTCCCTGTCCATCATGTAGATTCTCAAATCCCAATCAGGGATGGCATAGAATATTTGCCTTACTACAATTTGCCAAGATTTGTTTAATGGCTTCCAATCGTATTCAACCGCACTGAGCCAACCAACGGTATGATGGGAAATGTGTTGTTCTATGCGACAATGGGCTTTGCTGTTTTCATCTATTTTCCATTGTGCATCCCATCTCCATTGATGAATGATTTCTGGATTTCGGCTTACCTGATACCGCATGTAAAATACGTGATACCGAGTTGGTGTGTAATCCAATTGGGTGCGCAAATTTTGTGTTTTGTCATTCATACTTGTCCACACACCTTTTCTATTCTCTTGTGTGACGGAAACAATGCTTTTCAATTTTCTATGGAAGAAAATCTGATGGACATAGGATGATTGTTCTTTTGTGAAAATAGGCGAGTATTCCACCTGATAAGACAGTCTTAGCCATTGGTTTTTTAAGATGGGTTGAATCCAATGCGCACTGATTTTACCTATTTCTTTCACTTGAACTGCTTCAACTTGCATGATGTTTTTGCCGAGTGACCAAGAGGCATATAAACCCTGCAGATGGTTGATTTCATTCCATCCGCTTTGGGTATAGTAATGGTATTGAATCTTTACTTTTTTCTTGTTCCATTCAGCACTTGCCCACTGCTGTTTGGGTTTTGTTGAAATGTTCATTGTATGGATATCAGCAGCCATTCGAATGGTAACAGACTTGAATTTGGTTGAAAACGCTGCGCCCCGCCAATGGCGTTGAGGAATGCTGGAAGTATAGGGGACAATGTATTGCTCATTGGCAGTCAAAGGTGCCACATTCCACGAGGAGGAATTCATGAGATTATTGGAAAAAAGCAAATGCAGTGGGGTTTGTGGCAAATAGTCCCCAATGACGAAGTGATGATTTTTTCGTTTCAATTGCACAAATCCAGTGGTAAGGGTTTCCTTTACTTCGTTGTTATTGGATACAAAGTGATGTAAACCCCAACGAAAACCATTTTCGCTTTTTCCTTTGTAACGGAAGTTGTTTTTAGGGACAACGATGTGCCTATCCATCGGAGAGGAAAGGTCTTTTCCCGTTATGATAATGCTCTGCTCGATGAATTTGGGCTTTTGCCAACACGGACCGCAGGTCAAATAAGGCATGATGCTGTCCCATTTTGAAATGGTGATTTCTTCTATTCTGTTTAACTCATACAAATTGGCAACGCAACCAAATTCACTTTTGTATGCCATGATGGCCGCTTGGATGCCCTTGGGCAATTGTTTGATGTGAAATGGATTGTTGACATTGATGGTTTGGCCACTCGACGGCTCCAGTCCATTCTCCTCCACCATCGTGGGTGTCAATAGATCTTCGATGATGATTGTGTCTTGCAGTTGCGAGAATCCAGATCTGACCATAAAAAGGAAGACAACATTAATCCATAGAGATTTCATACAACTGGGATAAGGAAGGTAAGAAGTAAGGTTGGGTGATCAGGCAGATGCTGGATTGAAGTTTTGTTCGTTTGTTTTTTAATACAATCCAGTATTTCTGGTTGGGCCATTGCATCCCCCATGCTAAATCCCATTGCCTGTTGAGCATGAGGCGATGTTGCAATAGAAATTGCGATGGAAGTGATGTAAATTGCCATAGAACCAATTGCAGTTGGTGCTTTGCAGAGGAATTCAGCACAACTTTGAAGGAGTGATGGGGTGATAGGTCAGCGGATAGGTTACTATTGCTCCAGTTCCAATGATGGAGGTATTGAAACTTAAATTTGGTGTGTTGGTATTCAAAGCAGAAATTGGATTGCCATTGTTTCCTGATGTTGTTTTCTGGGAAACGTTCATGCAACACAATCAGTTCTTGAGACAAATGGGTGAATTGACCCAATTGAATCTGACTTCCTGCTTGCAATTGCTTGGTTTGAATCAGAGAATATTTCTTTATTCCACCGAAGCTCCAAAGGGATAGATTTTTGAGGTGTTTGCGGTAGCCCAGAAACAAATCATTGATATTGGATTGCAATTGGTGGTTGTTGGCAATGATTTGAAAGGATGAATGTGAATCAATTTCGCTGTTCGCGGATACATTCATCAGGTTGGGTTGAAGGCCCTGCCCCTGCCCGCAGATGCACCACATAAGGCCAATGGCTGATAAACGCGCGTGTTTTTTCATTGGACCAAACTATAACCATCATTTTTTAGTAGAAAGTTTCATATAAGGCTGTATATTTGCTTCCCTTTTGGGAGTTATTTGATTCCCAAACCCGGATGTGGCGTAATTGGTAGCCGCGCCAGACTTAGGATCTGGTGCCGTGAGGCGTGGGGGTTCGAGTCCCTCCATCCGGACAAAATATGTAACATAAATACCGAATAACTCGGTATTTCTTTTTTTAAGACTATGCAAATCTCCCAAAACAACATCGATGCATTGAATGCAGAAATCAAGATTGACATCACTGCGGCAGATTATGCACCTGCGGTGGAAAAATCTTTGAAGAACTACAGAAAAAACATGCAAATGCCTGGTTTCAGACCTGGTCATGTTCCCGCATCGTTAGTGAAGCAACGTTACGGAAAGGCAGTGTTGGCTGAAGAGATCAATAAAATGTTGCAAGACGCCGTTTACAAGCACATTTCTGAAAATAAGCTTCCCGTTTTGGGTAATCCTATCCCAAAGGAAGGGGATGATGTGGGCGATTGGGACAATCCTGGCGATTTTTCTTTCACTTACGAAATGGGATTGGCTCCTGAAATCGAGGTGAACTTGGACAAGAAAATGAAATTTGATTTTCAAGTTATTGACGTAAATGACAAATTGATTGATAAGCAAGTTCGTGATTATGGTCGTCGTTTTGGTAAGATGTCCAATCCAGAGAAGAGCGGTGCGGAAGATTTGTTGGATATCACAGTAAAGTCAGTGGATGCCGATGGCAAAGTCATTGAAGGCGGGATCAATAACAATGCAACTGTCACCATTGAAGATGTAACCGATGCCCAAACATTGAAGCAATTGGTTGGGTTGGGCAAGGAAGATACAGTTGTTGTAAACCCACACCACTTTACTGCGGATCATGAAGCTTTAGCGCGTTTGTTGGGCATTACCCACCATGATTTGCATCATTTTGAGGGCAATGTTCAATTGACCATCAACAATATTCACCATGTGGAAGTGGCTGAGTTCAATCAAGAATTGTATGACAAATTGTTCCCAGCTGGAACAGTGACCAATACCGAGGAAATGCGTGAAAAGGTTCGTGAGAACATGACGGAAGTTTTTGCACGTGATGCCAATTGGATGTTCAAAAGAACAGCTGCACGTCAAATCAGTGAGGCCATCAATCCAGCATTGCCTGACGCTTTCATGAA
>CAMCTV010000082.1 GCA_945878635.1 Chryseobacterium gleum
GAATGACAATTTCAATTTTTCCCAATTGAATTTTTTCAGAATAATCTTTGAAACCAAGGGATTTGCAATGCAAAGCATATTTGCCTTCAGGAGCCTTCATTGCAAACTCTCCATTGCCGTTGGTAATGTCTCGGGCCTGCTGTTGTTGACGCGACTCAAGCCACACATAGCTGCCCGGAATGGGATTTCCTTTTTGGTCGGTGACTCGACCTTTCACCCATGCGCCGTAGGATGGAGAGAAACCTCCCAATATCAATAAAAGAGCGATGGAGCAGAAGCGCATGGCGCAAATTTAGACGATGTTGGTGCATATTGAATCCAAAATTTGTTAGCCAACCTAGACTGGATAAGCGTTGTGAAATGACTACTTTTGAGACATGAATGGAAACAATGTTTTTCAACCCACCCGCCGCGAATGGACTTTTGTTTTTCTAGCTGGACTGATGATTACCAATGCGGTGACGGCAGAATTGATATCCAGTAAATTGATAGACATTCCTGTACTAATCAGTATGGGCGATTGGTCGATGGGTCCATTCACCACCATCGTTGGAGTATTGCCTTGGCCCATCGTTTTTATTTTGACGGATCTCCTCAATGAGTTTTATGGTGCAAAGGCGGTGAAGCGATTGTCATGGATTACAGCGGTTCTCATCGGTTATTGTTTTCTTCTGGTTTACGCATCATTGCAGATTCCAGCATCAACCTTGGTGAGTGGTCCAGGTTTGGCAACGGACGCAGAATACCATCTTATTTTTGGACAAGCACCTTGGATTATATTGGGTAGCATTTGCGCGTTTATCGCTTCTCAGCTGTTGGATTCAACCATTTTTCATTGGATCAAAAACAAAACAGGCAATCGATTCATAGCATTGAGGAGCACGGGGAGTACAGTGGTTTCTCAATTGATTGATTCCATTGTCGTTTTGTATATCGGGTTTGTGATTCCTGGTAAACTCACTATGTCGGAATTTTTACAAATCGTGCCGGTCAATTATTCGCTTAAGTTGATTATTGCCCTGGCCTTAACTCCCGTCATTTATTTGGGACATTGGGGCATGCGAAAATGGTTGGGACTATCGCATTGAGGAGAGAGTATATGGCTATGGTGTAAATTCAGGATACGGCCTCAACCCTTGCAATTTCGGGAACGGCTGATTTGATGGTGCTTTCCACGCCGGCTTTCATGGTCATGCTGCTCATGGAGCAACTGGTGCAGGCACCGGTTAGTTCGACCAATGCCGTCATGTCTGTTGTAATATCTACCAACGTGATTCCACCGCCATCAGCCGCCAAATAAGGTCGGATGTTTTCTAAGGCCACTTCAATGCGGGCCATCAACTCAGTTTTGTTGTTCACGGGTTTCTGTTTTTTTGCGGAATGGCAACATGCGCAATTCACGCTCAAAGTTTCCAATCATCTCGTCAAAATAATAATGAGCAGGGTTGTCTTCATTGATGACAGCAGGACGACCAACATCACCAGCTTCACGAATGGATTGAATCAACGGGATGTGCGCAATGCAGGGAAGCCCATAATCATCCGCCATGTTTTTTGCGCCATCTTTTCCAAAGATGTATTGGCGGTCATCAGGCTCGCCTGATGGACTGAACCAAGCCATATTTTCAACAACTCCCAAAATGGGGACATTGATCGCAGGTAAATTGAACATGGCTATCGCTTTGGCCGCATCAATCAAAGCCACCGGTTGGGGTGTGCTCACAATCAACGCCGCTGTCAAAGGAATGTTTTGAACGATAGAAAGATGAACATCACCTGTGCCGGGAGGAAGATCCAAAATGAGATAATCCAAAGGACCCCAATGGGCATCATTGACCATTTGGGTTAAAGCTTTGGTAGCCATAGGTCCTCTCCAGACGACGGCTTGATTTAAATCAGCAAAAAAACCGATGGATAAAACCTTTACTCCATATTGTACAATGGGCTCAAGTTTAGAGTGTCCATCTACATCAATCAATTTCGGTTTGTCATGCTGTAAATCAAACATGAGTGGGGCAGAAGGACCATAAATGTCTGCATCCAAGTAACCTACGGAATACCCTTTTTTCGCCAATCCACATGCTAGGTTTGAGCTGATAGTGGATTTACCTACACCACCTTTCCCGGAAGTAACAGCGATGATGTTTTTTACCCCGGGCAATACTTTTCTCAAATCTCCTTCTCGCTCGTCCCCACTGATGGACACCACATCTACGTTGACTTTAAATTCAAATCCCAAGGTGCGTTGAATGGCAAAAATGACGGCCTCCTTCATGCGCATTTTGGAATGCATGGCAGGATTGGAAACTTTGACTTGTAAATCAATTTGATTTCCTTCAGCGGAAATGATTTGCACCAAGTTTAAAGTAACAATGTCTTTTTTTAACTCTGGTTCTTGTACCGTGGTAAGGGCATCAAGAATGGCTTGCTTGCTCACACTCATGGTACAAAATTAAGGTGATTACCAACAAAACAAGTCATTAAAATTGGAAGTAAATAAAGGTTTGCTCCTTTCCAGCGAACAAGAGAATGGCGATCATCAGAATATAGTACAATCCCCAACGAATCACACGAGGTTTTTGGACCAATAATGTTTCCAATGCAAAGCGATTTCGTCTCCCCATCCATTCCAGCAATAAAAAAAAGCCAATGGCCAAAAACATGAACAATGGTCGTTGTGAAGGCATTGAAAATAGAGTAGGGGAGAAGATTTCACGACAAATGGATAAAGCTTGTCCGATGCTCTCCGATCTGAAAAATACCCATGCAATCATGGTGATGAAGAAGGTTAATCCCATTTGTAAAAATTCCTTTGCAGTAGGCAATGCTGAGTTTTCTGCAACTATTGATATATTGTTTCTATTGTTGTTGGTAAGCAGTAAAGGAAGGAAGTACACAGCATTTAAAAATCCCCAAGCAATAAAAGTCCAATTGGCCCCATGCCAAAATCCAGAGACGATGAAAATGATGAACGTATTGCGCACCTGCATCCATTTCCCACCTTTGCTTCCTCCCAATGGGATGTACAAGTAGTCTTTGAACCAGGATGAAAGCGAAATATGCCAACGTCTCCAAAACTCAGCGATGTCTCTGGAGAAATAAGGGTAGTTGAAATTTCGTAAAAGTTCAATGCCAAACAAACGAGCTGTCCCTAAAGCAATGTCACTGTATCCCGAGAAATCACCGTAGATTTGAATGGTAAAAAAGAAGGCGCCCACCAATAAGGTACTGCCTGATTGATCTGCTGAATCATTGAAAATCATATTCGCGTAAAACGCACAATTGTCTGCAATAACAACTTTTTTAAATAAACCCCACAATATTTGTCTTAAACCATCTACCGCTTGATTGTAGTTGAAAATTCTTTTCTTTTCAATTTGGGGGAGCAAGTGGGTGGCTCGCTCGATAGGTCCAGCAACCAAGAGCGGGAAGAAACTTACAAAAACAGCGTAGTTCACGAAATTCCGTGAGGGCTCTATTCTGTTGTAATAGATATCTACAACGTAAGAGAGACCATGAAAAGTGTAAAATGATATACCCACAGGCAGAATGACCTGAAGCGTCCAGAAGTCAACATGCCATCCGATGGATTGCAGAGACAGTTGAAGGTTTTCTGCAAAGAAATTGTAATATTTGAATACACCTAAAAATCCCAAGTTGATGATGATGCTCGCCCAAAACCAAACTTTTTTGTTGTGATTGTTGGAGGCATCTTTCATTCGGATACCGGTATAAAAATCCAATAATGTAGAGAACATCAGTAGAAACAAAAATCGCCAATCCCAGCAAGCATAAAAATAGTAGCTAGCCGCGAGCAATAAGATGTTTTGAACTTTAAGGTCTTTTTTTTGAAGCAGCCAATAAAGTGCAAATACGAAAGGAAGAAAAACAGCGAAACCAAGCGAGTTAAAAAGCATGATTAATTCTTGATGAATCTTTTGGTAATAACGAATGGATAGATTTCAGCGGTGAGATGATAAATACCGGGAGGCAAGTTTTCAATGGAGATGACATCGCCATTTTGAACCAAAGAAGTAGTCTCTACCCATTGCCCTTGTGCATTGTAAATTTTGAAAAAGCAAGGTTGACCCAAATTTGAAATTTGAATAGCATCATGGGCAGGATTTGGAAACAAATCCAACTGTTCTGAATTCATTTCATCCAATGAAGTAACAATGGGATTGTACGCGCAATTGAAATTGTATTGGCAAATTTGCTTGGCCAAAAATTGTGTCATAATGGAAAGAGTAGTGTCATAATAAGCAGGAGATCCCAAATGAGGCACGTGGCCCTGACTCTCATACATCTCAAAACAGGTTTCTACTTCAACCTGATTCATTCTTTCGTTGAGTGAGGAACTCCCATCAACTTGGGTTACAGGAAATCCAAATAAGTTAAGTGTTGTTGAACCATAAGGTACCGTTTGATCGTTTGGTCCATGAAAATGACAGGCTGGTTCATCTCCTGGATGAATCCATGCGCTATCTCCCAATGCGCCGCAAATGTTGATGATGGCGTTGACGGATGACGAATATCCAGGATTTCCACTATTGCCATCTAATCCACCATCCAAACCAACACCGCTCATATCCAAAAAAGAGGGGATTTCGTTCACCTCATCCAAATAGGCATGGTGCAGAGCCATAAATCCACCAGCACTCACTCCAGCTGCGTAAAACTGATTGTCCGAAATCATGTATGGATTACCATCCAACTCAATGGTTTTTCTGAAGTAACGAATGGCCGCTTTCAAATCTTGGGTAGCACGCATGACGGCTTGTGTAGCACTGGATTCCAAATTGGAAAAACCAAATCCAAGACGATACTTGATAGAAGCAACTACATAACCCATCTTGGCCATGTCCTGACAGAATGGAACAACATCCGGACCAACTTTACTACCTGAAACAAACGACCCTCCATGACACATGATGACCAATGGCCGGTCAGTCATGTTATCGCCTTGAGGCTGATAAATATCCAAAGTTAGGTCATCAATTGCACCGGTATAGTCCAAATTGCTGCCGTAGACAATATTGCTTGTAAGAGTGAATTGAGGGAAAACACGCTGGTAGTATCTTCCTGATCCATCACATTGCGCTTGGCTCAATGTGGCAAGTAAACTCAGTACGAGTGTTGTGAAAAATCTTGATTTCATGATTAAGGATGTTGGTGCAATTTAGTAAAACAACCAACATCCTCATCAATCCTTTATCCTTTTCTTTTGGGTTTCCCTTTGTTGGGATTTTTGAAATTCTTGGATTTCGTCTTTACCTCAAATTTTGGTTTTGTTTTTTCGTGCTGTCTTTTCTCCGATTTGTCTATTTCCTTTTCAAATCGATTTCGAGATGGTCCCCGCTGAGCACGTTCACCATACGTAAATTTCTTTTCATCACCCTCTTTTCTTGGAGGTCTGTCTCCATAACTTCTGCGTTCGCCACTTCCTTCTGATCTTGGCGCACGATCACGGTCTCCATAACTTCTGCGCTCGCCATCGCTATCTCTTCTGGGTGGACGATCGCCGTAACTTCTGCGCTCACCGCTTCCTTCTGCACGTGGTTTTCTGTCTCGATCTCCAAAACTTCTTCGTTCTCCATCGCCCTCTCTTCTTGGGGGTCTGTCGCCATAACTTCTTCTTTCGCCACTTCCCTCTGATCTTGGTGCGCGATCACGGTCGCCATAACTCCTGCGTTCTCCATCGCCCTCTCTTCTTGGAGGTCTGTCGCCATAACTTCTTCTTTCGCCACTTCCCTTTGATCTTGGCGCGCGATCACGGTCGCCATAACTCCTGCGTTCTCCATCCCCCTCTCTTCTTGGAGGTCTGTCGCCATAACTTCTTCTTTCTCCGCTCTCGCTTCTCGCTCTATTATCACGGTCGCCATCACTTCTGCGCTCGTCACCGTTGCTATTCCCCCTTCCTCTGGGTCTTCCTTCACTCATTTGATCTTCGAAACTTTTACTGTCTTCATGTTCTTCATTGTGCTGTCCACGCTCTTCATCCGTTCTTCGTCTTTCTCCTTCCTCTCTGTTTCTTCTTCCTCCAACGGTATTGCGCTCTGAAGTAGTAACGGTAATTCTTTTGCGGTAGGGTTTCACTTCGCCATCTCCTTCCTGAATTCTTGTGGTTCCACCCAAGCGTATTCCGCGATCAGTGAGGGTGATTTTTTGTTCTTTGTACAATTGTCCGCAAGCTTTCTTGAATGTCTTCTTCGACATGGTCAAATACCGCTTGATTTCTTCCGGCTCACTTTCGTCACTCAATCGCAAATATCCTTTGTTGCTTTCCAATACGGAAAGAATGCGCTCCATGGCTTCTTCTATCAACTCAACCCCTTCTTTCTGGGTGCTCACAGTGATTTCAGTTCCTTCAACTTTTCTAATATATCCTTTGCACTTATCTCCTTCACCATAGTCTCTTAACATCTCTTGCTTAAATAATACCCCGAGGTATTTTCCTTCAATGATGACGCGACGACCGAACTCCATTCGTTCTCCAATGATCATATCCACTTCATCTCCTCTTTCAAAAGGGATGTAGTGATTCTTCAGGTGTTTGGTCAATTTGGTTGACGCAAAAACACGTTGACTCATTTCATCGAAAAGCAAGATGACCAAGGCCCATCTACCTTCTTCCAATTCATCCTTTTGCTCAGGGAACGGAATAAGGATATCTCTTTCAGTACCGATATCGATGAAGGCGCCTATGGTGTTGGTATTCTTAATTTTAAAACTTCCTACGTCACCCACCTCTATAGATGGCAATTGTGTAGTTGCAATCAATTGTTTGTTGTTGTCAAAAAAAGTAAAAACGGTAACTTCCTTACCCTCCTCGGCTTGTCCAGGGAAGTCTCTTCTCAGCAGCGGAACTTGATCATGCTCATCACCGAGATGAACAAATTTGCCTTCGATCGAATGAACCAGAAGTGTTTGGATTTTACCAGGTTGAATAATAGAACTCATTATACAAAGGTAGGTTAAGCTGTTTGACTTATTTTTGGAAAAACACCAAAGCATGAAGAAAGGATTGTTAATGCTCATGATTGTGATGAGCCATACACTCATCTGGGGTCAATGTCCCGCAGGTCAAGTTGAAATTATTGTGCAGATGCAAACGGATGCATGGCCTTATGAAAATTATTGGCAATTGGTTCCTTCTGGAAATCCATGCGGAACCGGAGTGCTGTTTGAAGGAGCCAATTTTAATGTAGGCTGCGAGGGTGTTGCTGCTGATGACGGTCCGGAGGGTTATCCAGCTGATGCCAATATTACAGAAGGCCCTTTCTGCCTGGATCCAGGAGCATATGATATCATTTTCACCGATAGCTATGGTGATGGAGGACTCCAATTTGAAGTTTTGGTCGATGGCGTTTCATGGTCTGCATTCTCGGGTACAAATTCCGGAAATACTTTTACTTTTAATACAACACAACCTTCTTTGGTTGAAGGAGATTCTCCATGCGGAGCTTTTGAACTTTATCCAGATCAAGAGGGTTTAGCGTTGAACAATGCCAATGCTTCAGTGTCTATTGGAGAAGTCGCTACCAATGGTTTGGAATGCAGCACGCCAGGCTCTTGGTGTGAAGGAGTTGTTTCAAATTCAATGTGGGCTGAGTTGATGTTCCAACCCAATCAAGCCTACCGCATTTCTACTTGCGATGCTGCAAATGGAGTGGATACCCAATTGGCATTGTGGAAGACCAACAATTGTTCCGACTGGAGTACTTTTCAATTGGTGAGTTCCAATGACGATATGCCAGGCGGTTGCGGGGCAGGTGAGATTTACGCATCAGAAATGTTGGTGAGCTGTTTGGATACCAATTTTCGTTACTTCATTCAAGTGGATGGTTGGGAAGGAGCCACTGGAAATATTTTTCTGAATGCTTTTGTCACGGATGCCGTTTATGAATTGGGCGCATTGGTCATTCCTGTTAGGTGTCCTTTGAACAAAGGAGAAACACCAACTGGGTACATTCAACCGTACGTGCAAGGGCTGGGTTTGGATGTCAATTATTCTTGGACAAGTAACATTGGTTTTACTTCAACAGAATGGGCCGTGAGCAATGTCCCTTCAGGTATTTATACGGTTGATGTGAATTCCGCATGTTGGTCGGGTAGTGGTTCATTTGAAGTTACTGAACCAACTTGGTGGAATGCTGTTCCTACCATTACGCAACCTTCATGTTCTGATGCAGCAGATGGTGCTATAGCATTGGAAGTATCTGGTGGAACTGCTCCTTATGGGATTGTTTGGACGGATATAGATGGCGTTGCAATTCCGGGCGGGAATCTTGTAGATCAGCCCGCAGGTACCTACATTGCCAATGTAACGGATAACAATGGTTGTCTTTATGTACAAAATTTTCAGTTGCAATCCAATGGCGAGCTGAATGTTCAATTAGCAGCCATCAATGATCTTTGCATCAATGATATCGTTACTTTGGAAGCACCATTTTTTGACGGAGCAATGTACCAATGGTCCAACGGAAACACCAGTTCCAACCTTGAAATTATCGCAGAAGACTGGGGAATTGGTGATCATATTGTATCTGTTACAATCGTGTCAGCTGATGGTTGTGTGGGTTTTGACGAGTTGACTTTTACTGTAAACAATTGTATTGGTGTAGATGAAATGTCCAATTTCAGGGGCGTTTATCCCAATCCCATTCAAGATGTCTGCACGCTTTGGACGGGCAATGCCAATGATTGGAAATTGTTGGATATTCAGGGTCGAATCATCACTAAATTTAATTTGCCTAAAAATCAATTTGTTCAATTGAATATGACATACATTTGTTCTTCAGGAATTTATATTCTAAAATCAAATGAAGATGAGATCAAAATTGTGGTGGAATAGTTTCATGAAGGTTCGGTTGTTTTTTTCGTTCTCGCTCTTTCTTACACTCTGTTTCTCGCTCTCTGTAATCCTTATATCCTGCCGAGACAAAGAGACAGAAGAGGAGCAAGTGTTGACGGTTAATCCACCTTCAGTTCGCGTTAACTTTCTCAACAGGGTAGGTGATTCTGCTATTGTTGCAGGTCTCTTTTATAACAGAGATGGGGGAGAGCCTTTTTCATTGGATCTTTTCAAGTATTATATTTCTCATGCGGCTTTGGTGAGTGATGCGGGCGATACCCTTTACCTGAATGAACATAACTTAATTGATGAGTTCGATGCCAATCGCCATGGATTTTCATCTTGCCCAAGTATTGAAGGCCTGAGCAGTGGGCATTTTAATGAATTGATATTTGGAATGGGAGTAGACCAACAACACAATACCTCCGGAGATCAAGCAGGTGATTTGGATCCTGTGCATGGCATGATTTGGACTTGGAGTACTGGTTATATTTTTCTAAAGCATGAAGGACAATTTATAAGTTCCAATGGATCACAAGTTCCACTTCTTTATCACCTTGGAACAGTAAAGGCATTTACGCCAGTTTCTTTGCCTGTGGATATTCATTTGGAAAATGAGAAGCAGTTTAACATCAATGTAAAGTTTGATTTGAACAAGATGTATTCCGCTGTTGATGCCATTGGCTTCGAGGGAAATAATGTGATTCAAAGTACTGGTCCTGGCGATTTGCCGTGGATTTTGCA
>CAMCTV010000083.1 GCA_945878635.1 Chryseobacterium gleum
TACATCCGACTTCCATTTTTCAATATTTCCTAGTTTCGATGTCAGAGTATGTCTCTCTATTTCCTCCATCCTAACCAGCCATGCGCTGTGGTCCGCACGTTCAAGACTATTATGACCTTTTACTTTATTTCGAACAATCCACTTAGCCAAGAAAAATAGCATTATTGTCGTTAGCGCAAATAAAGCTAGACCAAAAATCTCCTTTTCATTGTACTCCTCATCGCTAGCAATCTGCCCTTTGCTATCAACATCGACACTCCCTGACAAATCCTGCAAAGACGATGTGTCCGATTCAACAGATTCCGCCAAGAGAGCATTACCCTTATTCTCTGCAATGGATTGGATGGTGTGCGCTTCCCAAGAGAACTGAATACTCCCGAAAGAATGAAACGGTAAACCCACAACCAAAATCAAGGTCCATTGGTAAATTAAATTGAATTCACTCTCAAAGAGATACTTCAGCGACTTCTTCATAATACAATTTCAATTGATTGACTCGTTCCGTAATGCCGTTCTTGATTTTAATCAGGTCACCTCTCTTAAGAAAGTTTCCCAAGATGCTAAGGCAATAAAACAAGAGGCATAATAAGGCTACTAGGTTGAGGGACTTATCTCCTTTTGCGCTCAGAGATAGAGCTGAATAAACCATTAAACCACCCAACCATGGGATAAAAAACTCTGACATTGTATTTAACTTACCTCTATTCAGAAAACTTGAACCGCACCCAAACAAAGAGAAGAAAAAAAGCATCCATCTATTAGGAGGACTCCAATGGTAAAGCTCTTCACGTCTCATGACCTCAATTCTTTCCAAGATCCATTTCTTATGGCTTTGGAAAGCCAATCTGTAATGGGTTAAATTCAACTGATCAATATCTTCCAATATGGTAATACTCGATTTTGGCTCATTGATTTTGTAGGCATCTATCAATTGATCCGCTCGCACAAAAACATCATCCCAATCACCCGTCTTTACATCAACATGTTCAAATATACTGTGCATCAATTCACGGAGTTGATGCAAATCCAACTTTGATTTTGACCGCTGAATTTCCTCAATTTTCGCAATCAACTGCTCGTTCACTGGTAAGTTTGAAAACGATTTTCCTCTTTTTGATCCAAAATCACTGAGAAGGGATCGCTTTGTTGTTTGGTAGATGTCTCTGCCAATTTCCCTACCTATCTGATTGATCAACGCATTGACTAAACTCATCGGTAATAATTAATTATACTGAAGCGAAAGTATATCATTTGAACTAAAAAACAACTTTTATTCGAATTTAATCTAGTCCTAGATCTCTAATTATAGATAAGTGATTCACATTTAAATCGACTTCTTACCCTCACCCCAATCCAACATCCAACAACATCATCATTAAAAATCCAGCGATGAAACCCAAAGCAGCGATGTCGGTATACTTGTCTTGTTGGGTTTCAGGGATTACTTCTTCAATCACTACGTAAATCATGGCGCCCGCAGCAAAGGCTAAGGCGTAGGGTAAAATGGGCAACATTTGCATCACAGCCATTGCCCCCACCACTCCCGCCAGAGGCTCTACAATGGCAGACAATTGTCCATAGAAAAAACTTTTTCTTCGCGATAAGCCCAATCGTCTTAACGGAAAGGAAACCGCAATGCCCTCTGGAAAATTTTGCAAACCTATACCCAAGGCCAGCGCCACCGCTCCACCAATGGTAGCTTCTGGAACACCAGCAGCTGCGCCACCAAACAAAACACCCACAGCCAATCCTTCAGGGATATTGTGCAAAGTGATGGCCAAAACCAACAACATTGTTCCTTGCAGATTGGTCTTAACCCCCTCTTTCTTCTCCTCTGGAAAATTGATGTGCAAATGCGGCATGCACTTGTCCAAGGCAAATAGGAATAAAGCCCCCATGGCAAACCCCACAGCCGCAGGGATGGCCTTGACAAATCCTTCGCCGGGACTCATCTCAATGGCTGGATTAAGTAATGACCAAAAGCTGGCCGCAATCATTACCCCACCGGTAAATCCCAACATGCCATCCAACCACTTGCGGTGTAAATTCTTGAAAAGAAAAACCAATCCTGCACCAGCAGCAGTAACCAACCAGGTAAAGATAGTGGCCAAAAATGCCGCCCAAACGGGATCACACTCTGTTAAATAATGCACAACACTTTCCATAGGGCTAATATACAATTTAATGGTAATTTTTATTGAAACCTTGTATTTTCGTTTCAGTGAAAACACTTACCCTCATCCGTCACGCCCATGCTGAGCCCGGTTTGAACAAATCGGACATTGAAAGATCCCTGAATCAAATTGGCAATCAAGAAGCAGAAAAGCAAAGCAATACCCTGCCTATAAATGAGCATGCGCTGTTATTAATCAGCCCTGCCAATCGGACAAAGGAAACAGCAGCATATTGGCTTAAAAAACAACCTAAACTGCGGCATTTATTTGTTTCTGAACTATACAATGCTGATTTGGACACCTTACTCAATTGCATTGAAAGTCATTTTGATGAAGAGCATTTGGTTGTGATTGCGCACAACCCGGGCATCAGTGAATTGTACCAATTCTTCACCGGTCAATGGGAAGCTTTTGCTCCTTGCACTATTGCTGTCTTATATTATGATGAAAAAGCACAGAACTTGGAAAAAGGCAAAGCGACTACTTTAGCATTACAATATCCCTGAAACAATGAATAAAGAAAGAAATTTTTGGCTTTGGATCATCCTGATTGCAGCCTCATTGGGGTTAATCTATCTGTTCAGAAAAATTTTATTGTTTGTTGTATTGGCTGCGGTTGTGGGATTTATTGGCGATCCCATTGTAGATCAATGGGAAAAAATAAAATGGGGCAATTTCAAATTCCCTAGATGGGTAGGTGCCCTGATTACTTTGATAATGATGATTGCTGCTTTAACCGGAATTGTTCTGTTGTTTCTTCCTTTGGTTCGATCAGAAATTGACATGATTCTATCCTTAGATCCTTTCATCATTGAAAAAAACTTGACTGAGCAATTTCCTGCTCAAATGTCATGGCTAGAGCAAATGGGATACGGGCATAAGACCTTTGCCGAGTTGCTGAGAGAAGTACAAGCGAAATTGAGTTTCAATTATTATGCGCAGTACTTCGAGAACCTATTGGGCTGGTTGTTCAGTATCATTGGCGGCTTTATCTCAGTGGTTTTCATGTCTTTTTTCTTTTTGAAAGATGAGGAATTGTTCTACAAAATTTTGCTTTCCATCACACCTGATGAGCACGTAACCAAAATGAAAAACATTGTCATTCATACCAAAAAAACATTGTCTCGGTATTTTGGAGGATTGATCATTCAGATATTGTTGATGATAGGAATGGTTGGAATTGGCTTGAGCATTGCGGGGGTATCCAACGCTTGGTTGATTGCGTTATTTTCTGGTGTGTTCAACGTCATACCTTACTTGGGTCCATTGATTTCATTTGGCTTTGCCATGGTCATTGGGATGTCCACAGGGTTGACCATCGGCGGTCAGTTAGCGGATTTGTTCTGGGGTATTATCATCGTATACTCGATTGCTCAGGCTTTGGATGCCTTCATTGTTCAACCATTGATTTTGGGCGGCAGTATTCGCGTCCATCCTTTGGAGCTATTCATAGTATTGATGGCCGCGGCAACAGTAGGTGGAATTCCGGCAATGGCTGTGGCTTTGCCCGTTTACACCATTCTAAGAATTGCAGCCCGAGAATGGCTGATAGAATTCAAGTGGGTAAAGAACCTGACCAAGAACATGTAAAATTAAATTGAATCGCAGGGACAACCTGCCGTATCTTTGAATCCCGTAATCCTATTTTCTTTTACGGGCATGTCTAACAATACAAAATATATTTTCGTTACCGGTGGAGTTACCTCTTCATTGGGCAAAGGAATCATTTCCGCTTCATTGGCTAAGCTATTGCAAGCCAGAGGCTTCAAGGTAACCATTCAAAAATTAGATCCTTATATCAACATCGATCCAGGGACATTGAATCCCTACGAGCATGGAGAATGTTTTGTGACCGATGATGGCGCGGAAACCGATTTGGACTTGGGGCACTATGAAAGATTTTTGAATGTTCCTACTTCCCAAGCCAACAACATTACCACTGGAAGAATTTACCAAAGTGTCATTGAAAAAGAGCGCAGAGGAGAATATTTGGGCAAGACCGTGCAGATTATCCCACACATCACGGATGAGATCAAACGTTGCATCCAAATTTTGGGCAATAAAAAACAATTTGACTTTGTCATTACGGAGATTGGTGGAACAGTTGGTGACATTGAAAGTTTGCCATACATTGAGACCGTAAGACAATTGATGTGGGAGAAGGAGGAAGACTGCATTGTTATTCACCTTACGTTGGTTCCATATTTGGCAGCTGCAGGCGAGCTGAAAACCAAGCCCACGCAGCACAGTGTTAAGATGTTATTGGAGAATGGTGTTCAGCCCGATATTTTGGTTTGTCGCACGGAACATCCTATTCATCCTTCTATTCGCTCCAAGATTGCCAAATTCTGCAATGTCACAACAGACGCGGTGATTGAGAGCATCGATGCGCCTACCATCTATGATGTTCCCTTGTTGATGCAAAAGGAAAAATTGGATGAAGTGGTTTTGAAGAAACTAAAAGTTAAATCTACTGTCAAGCCCAATCTTGCACAGTGGAATAAATTTCTAAAGCGATACAAAGAGCCCAAGCATGAGGTGAACATTGGATTGATTGGAAAATATGTTGAGTTAAAAGATGCCTACAAATCCATAGCTGAAGCCTTTAACCATAGTGGTTCTGCTAATGAGACCAAGGTCAATTTGCATTGGATTCATTCAGAAAATTTGTATCCTAAAAATGTTGCTGCGACAATCAAAAATTTGGATGGTATTTTGGTAGCTCCAGGATTTGGATCTAGGGGAATTGACGGAAAAATTGAAGCCATCAAATTTGTCAGAGAAAACAACATTCCCTTCTTTGGTATTTGTTTGGGCATGCAAATGGCAACGATTGAATTTGCCCGCAATGTATTGGGCTGGAAAGATGCGCACAGTACGGAAATGAAAGAATATACCAAGTATCCGGTGATTGCATTGATGGATGAACAAAAGTCTGTCGTCAACAAAGGTGGAACCATGCGTTTGGGATCTTACACTTGTAAATTAGACAAAAGATCCAAAGCATACAAAGCGTATGGAACAGACGTGATTGAAGAGCGTCACCGCCACCGCTATGAGTTCAACAATGATTACAAATCGGACTTTGAAAAAGCAGGTTTGAGATGCACGGGTATGAATCCAGATACTGGATTGGTAGAAGTGATAGAAATTCCTTCACATCCGTATTTTGTTGCAGCACAATACCACCCTGAATACAAGAGTACCGTGATGAATCCGCACCCTTTGTTTGTTTCTTTTGTGAAAGCAGCATTGCAATACAAGAAAAGTAAAACGATTAAAAAGACGTAATGTCCACTGAGAAAATAGAAGCTTATTTGGCGGCCCTTCCGGAAGATCGCAAGTTGGTGATGAACAATCTCATCGCCATCATGAAGAAAAATCTACCCAAAGGATTTTCATTGGATTTCAGTTATGGCATGATAGGATTCTTTGTGCCTCATGATCTCTATCCCAAGGGCTATCACTGCGACCCCAAGATTCCGCTTCCATTTGTATCCATTGCCTCACAAAAGAATTTCATTGCCCTATACCACATGGGAATCTATGCTGAGCCTATTTTGCTTCAATGGTTTCAGGACGAGTACCCTAAACATGTAAAAAGCAAATTGGACATGGGCAAAAGCTGTATTCGATTCAAGAAAATGGAAGAAATTCCCTATGATTTGATTGGTGAATTGATGAAGAAAATGAGTCCAAAAGAATGGATAGCACTTTACGAAAGTAAATTTGTCAAATAAGTCAAAACGATAAATTCTTCCAAATCAATTTCAAATCCTTGGTCCAATGGTAATCCTTGGCGTAAAGCATGTCTGCCTTATCAATATCCAAGTTCAAGGCATCAGATCCTGAAGGGTTAAAAAAACCAACCGGTAATTTTGGTAAAGTAGTCAATTGATTTGAATAACTCACCCAAGTTTTCTGATTGAACAACACTTGGATGGCCCAACTGCTCAATCGAAATCTGTATTTGGAAAACCATATCCAAAAGGTTGTTATTAAAAACAATGAAACGGCAATATCCAAAAGACGTTTTTTTCTTTGATTTTCAATACTGGCTATGCTATTCAACTCAACAATGGGGGTATGATAGACTCCATCAATGGTTTGACTTCCCACCAGAAAATAGGTTTCCGGAGGCGCAATTTTCATTTCAATTTGCAACTGTGAAAGTTGACTCATGGCTGAAATGATGTCTTCACTGGACAAGTCTTTGGCACAAAACACAACCGTATGAAAACCTTCAACGCGGACTTTAGCGGACAACGCATGGCCATTCAACAACTCTTTGAAATGATCCGGGGATAAAGCGTGCGTATCCTTGGAGTATTGTTTCAATAAATCCTGAACTCTTCTCATCTCCTCATCCTCGGCGACTATCAATACTTTTTTCACAATCACTATACCTCTGGTTTGCCACTTTTGAATTCCCCAACGCAATATCCAAAAAACCATCATGGCCAACAATGAACCAATGATAATCAAAAGGCGACTGAATCGCCAAGTTTCTGGTAAAAGACTATAGAGCACCAATAGAAAAAATCCAGCGCGTGCCAAAGCGCTGACTACACCTTGCGTTTTGACGGGCTGATCATACAGGCCTTGCACCCATCCTTGCACCAACCAAAACAAACCTGCCAGCGTAAACGCAGGTATTGCTATGTTGTCTTTTATGGTAATTCCCGTTGCATCTGAATACAACAGCTTGATCAACCACCACAAAGTCAATGTTATGCCAATATCCAAAATAGGCAAAGTGCTTTTCTGGACAATTCGTTTTCCAAAACTAATGCTGGCCCGCATCCAAATAGCCATCTTAATCATCAGATGAAACCATCTTGCGTACGACCCTCCAAAATGTTTGTTGGCAAAAATCTCCATGGCTTGATAAAAGACATAGACATAGTTTAAACTGCCCTTCTTGGTGCTCTCTCCTTTGTAGTGAATGATTCGGGTATCGGCCATGTAATGGTTCTTATAACCACCTTGCATGATTCGCCAACTCAGATCAATATCCTCACCGTACATGAAAAAAGCCTCATCCAATAATCCTACTTTATCGAGGGCAGCCTTGCGCATGAACATAAACGCGCCGGATAGAATTTCTATCTCATGATTCTCATCCTTGGACAGATGTCCCAAATAGTAATGATTGAAATAGGCAGAACGCGGAAACAGCTTGTAAATTCCACTGATCTTAAAAAAAGAAGTAGCGGGAAATGGAATGCCTCTCTTGGATTCAGAAAGAAATTGTCCAGAGCCATCCACCATCTTGACACCCAAAGCACCGGCATCTGGTCTTTGATCCATAAAGGCAATGCACTTTTTAAAGGTATCTTCTTCAACAAGTGTATCCGGATTCAACAACAAAACGTACTCGCCTTGGGCGATTCTGATGGCCTGGTTGTTGGCCCGAGAAAATCCCACGTTCTCTTCATTGGCCATCAACTTTACCCAAGGAAACTTCTGTCGAACCATGGCCACGGAATCGTCCTTGGACACATTGTCTACTACAAAAACTTCTGCATCAATACTCTTTATAGCCTGCTGCACACTATACAAGCATTGCTCTAAAAAATATTGAACGTTGTAATTAACAACAATAACAGAAAGCTTCATGATCAGCGTTTCAGTGTGTTTTCGTAGGGCGTTCGGTGCACAATGCTTCGTCCCAAAGTTACTTCATCCGTGTATTCCAACTCACCACCCACAGCCACACCCCGCGCGATATTGGAAATTTTAAGATCAACATGGGCCAATTTCTTATAGATGTAAAACGATGTTGTCTCTCCTTCCATTGTTGCATTCAAAGCCAAAATGACTTCCTGAACTCCTTGGATTTCTATGCGTGACAAAAGTGTAGCCATGTTCAAGTCTGAGGGTGCTATTCCCTCCATTGGAGAAATGAGCCCTCCCAAAACGTGGTACACGCCATTAAATTGCCCTGTAGACTCTATGGCCATGACATCTCTGATGTCTTGAACTACGCAAATGGTCTCTTTGCTGCGTGTTGGATTTTTGCAGATGTCACAGGTCTCATCGTCACACAATTGGTGACAGGTTTGGCAAGACATAATGTTTTGCTTGGCCGCTAAAAGTGCTTGGGCAAAATGGTTTACTTCTTCTTCAGATTTCCTCAATAGATGCAGCACCAAACGCATGGCCGTTTTCTTTCCAATTCCAGGAAGTGTGGCCATTTGTTCTGTTGCGTCTTCAATCCACTTGGATACGGTTTGCATGTTTCAAAGATAAGGTTTCCGCTATCCGCACTCCATCAATCGCTGCAGAAATAATCCCTCCTGCATAACCCGCGCCTTCTCCGCACGGATATAGGTTGCTCATTTGCGGATGAGAAAGATGCTCTGCATCCCTTGGAATACGCACTGGAGAGGATGTGCGTGATTCAGGAGCCACCAGTATAGCATCTTCATGCAAATACGTCTTCATTTTTCTACCTACTTGCTCAAATCCTTTCTTTAGAGATTGCGCGATAAAACGAGGTAAAATGTCATGCAAATTTTTGGATACAACACCAGGTAAATAAGAACAAGATGGAAGTTGGGTGCTGGTTTTGTTTCTTAAAAAATCCAACAACCGTTGCGCGGGTGCCCGTTGCGTTTCTCCCGCTGCATGCCAACAGGCACTCTCAACACTTTGTTGAAAGCGCAATCCAGCCAGTGGTCCAAATTGATGAAAGGCCGGAATGTCTTCCCACATTACAGGAACAACAATACCCGAATTGGCCCATGGATTGTTTCGCTTGCTTGGCGACCAACCGTTGGTTACCACCTCTTCTTTTTCTGTGGCGCAAGGCGCAATGATTCCTCCAGGACACATGCAAAAAGAATAAACGCCTCTGCCATTGACTTGCTCAACCCATGAATAAGCCGCTGCAGGCAAAGCGTCATGCCTAACCTCGCAATGGTACTGTTGGGCATCAATGACGGATTGGGGGTGCTCCACCCTTACGCCCAATGCAAATGACTTGAATTGCACCTCCAAACCTTTGTTGTGCAATAGTTCAAAAATGTCACGAGCACTGTGACCTGTTGCCAATACGATGTCGTCAAAAGAAAATGCATTTCCATCTCCGTCAAAAGCATCCACATTATCGTCTGAATTGACTTTAAAGTCAACAAATTTCTTAGAGAAATGAACTTCACCACCGGAGGCAATGATTTGTTCTCGCATTAATGTGATTACTTGAGGCAACTTGTTGGTTCCAATATGAGGATGGCTCTCGACTAAAATATTTTGATTAGCTCCAAACTG
>CAMCTV010000084.1 GCA_945878635.1 Chryseobacterium gleum
TTCTTCATCAAAAATTGAATACCCTTAACGGTATCTGAAACGACACCAGCTTTGCGGGCAATCATTTGTTTCAGATTGATTTTGGGCGCGTCAGACAATTCAATACCGTGCTCATTGAACTGGTGAACCGCTTGGTGGTAGTGCTCAGAAGAGTCCAACAACGCCTTGGAAGGAATACAACCTACGTTGAGACAAGTGCCACCTAGGCTGTTGTATTTTTCAACAAGTGCCACAGTCATTCCCAATTGCGCGCAACGAATGGCGCTTACATAACCACCAGGACCAGAACCGATCACAATCACATCAAACTGACTCATGCTATTCATTTTTTACAAAAGTAGGAATATCATCAAGTAATTAACAAAGGAGATTGGAGAAACAAGTATGGAAAGATGGTCTAGGTTACCCAAAAAGGACTAATTTTCATTCA
The DNA here is from genome assembly GCA_945878635.1 of Chryseobacterium gleum. Classification (GTDB taxonomy): domain Bacteria; phylum Bacteroidota; class Bacteroidia; order Flavobacteriales_D; family Sanyastnellaceae; genus CAMCTV01. The sequence continues at coordinate 431 of CAMCTV010000084.1, forward strand.
TGATTATGATTTTTGACATCGCCATATTTGTCATGTTGGGCTACGCAGCATGGAAGGGTTGGCGCAATGGATTCATCATGGAGATATTTTATCTCCTTTTTATTTTTGTCGCCATCTATTTGTCACTGCATTTTTCCGATTGGTTTGCAGGAAAATGGGGTGGTCCTCAGCCCAATGGATCTGGCTTAAAGGCGTTTTTGATTTGTGTACTGTTGTTTGCAGTATTGTTGTTTTTTATTGCAAAATTGGTAAGTGTGGCCATCAAGTCAGGTGGCGGTAGCAATGTGAATGCTTTTGCTGGATCTTTCTTTGCCGTCTTTAAAACATTGTTGGTGTTGAGTGTATTGTTGGTGGCAGGAGAGAAAATCAATGGAAAAGTGAAGTGGATGCCCAGAGAGCAAAGAGAATTGTCATGGACCTATGATCCTTTGTATCGCTTTTCATTTATGTTGTTGCCTGCCATAGAAGAGAGTGCTTTGTATCGAAATGGAGTGCGCAAAGCCAAGGAAGAGTGGGACGACGGGGCCGATAAAATCAAAGAGAAGTATTAAAAAAAATCCTCCCGAAGGAGGATTTTTGGAGGTCCCGAGCGGATTCGAACCGCTGTACGAGCTTTTGCAGAGCTCTGCCTAGCCGCTCGGCCACAGGACCATTTAACGGCAAATATACAAAGTATCATCTTTGGAACAAACAACTTAATTTTGTAAAAAATAAATTATATGACCAACAGGGTTTACATCATCTTCATTTCCATATTGTCAGTGCTGTCTTTATTCCTCGGCTATATGCTGTATTCAACAAAGAAAGAGTTGACGGAGAGAATCATTTACGTTGACAAAGCCAATGGAACTTTGATTGATGAACGCGACGGTTTGCAGATGGAATTGGAACAAATGCAAGGGACTTTTTCAGAGATGGAGACCGACAATAAGCAAATGCAAGACAGCATTCAATGGCAGACCAATCGAATTGCAAAATTGTTGGCATCTGCACGCAATAAGGATTTTGACATCAAACAATTGCGAGACGAAACAGCTACGCTTCGTCGCATCATGAAGGGCTACATCCATGACATTGATTCATTGCAAAGAATGAATGATCGACTGATAGTAGAGAAACAGAATGAGAGCGATAGAGCCAACAGGGCAGAGACGCAGTCCAAACAATTGGCCACTGAGTTGAGCACCACGCAAGATGTCGTTACCAAAGGATCGGTCCTAGCCGCTGCAGGTTTTAGCAACAAAGGAATCAAAGAAAAAACACGTGGTGGAGAAAAGGATGTTGAGCGTGCCTCACAAGCTTCTCAGATCAAATCATGTTTTACCATTCGACAAAACAATATTGTCAAATCAGGAACCAAGAAGATTTACATGCGCGTGGAATCTCCTTCTGGACAGTTGATTGGTAATGCGGGCAATGCCAATTTGGACGGACAGAGTATGGCTTATAGCGCTATGCGTGAAATAGATTATCAGAATCAGGACACAGACGTTTGTATGTATTGCATGGCATCAGGATTGACCAAAGGAACCTACAAAATATCCATCTTTGAAGGAGGGAAAAAAATAGGTCAATCGGATTTGGTTTTTTCAAGATAAGAGGGAAATAAACAAGAAGGGATTGCCCTATCTTTGCAAACAGTTAACGCGTAAACATTAAGTCATGGGTAAATTAGGACCTACAGAGATTATTCTCATCATTGCAGTATTGTTGTTGTTTTTTGGAGGAAAGAAAATTCCAGAATTGATGCGTGGTTTGGGTAAAGGTGTCAAGGAATTTAAAGACGCCAGCAAAGGCGAAGCTTCAGAGACCGACAACAAGCCAGAGAAATTGTAATGACTCCCCGTTACTCCTCGCTTTCCGAAGTACAAAAAGACTTGGGTGCTGGTGCTATTACACTACCCGAGTTGGCATCTTATTATTTGAATAATATTGAACGCTCAAGTCGTTTGAATGCCTTTATTGAGGTGTATACAGATGAAGTAAAAGCCCAAGCGGAAATTGTTCAAAAGAAGATTCAATCGGGAAAAGCAGGAAAATTAGCAGGAGCTGTTATTGGTTTAAAAGACAACCTTTGTTATAAAGGACATGTTGTCACCGCGTCATCAAAAATTTTAGCAGGTTTTGAATCTTTATACACGGCGACAGCTGTGGAGCGTTTGTTGGCTGAAGATGCCATTATCATTGGAAGATTGAGTTGTGATGAGTTTGCAATGGGCTCTTCCAATGAAAAGTCGGTATACGGACCGGTATTGAATCCCATCAATGAAAAGTGTGTTCCTGGCGGTTCGTCGGGTGGATCTGCGGCGGCAGTTGCAGCAGATTTGTGTTTGATGGCTTTGGGAAGCGATACAGGTGGAAGCATAAGACAGCCTGCTTCTTACACAGGAACTGTTGGATTAAAACCAACTTATGGTCGTATTTCTCGCCACGGCTTGATTGCATATGCGAGTAGTTTTGACCAAATAGGCCCCATTACCCATAGTATTGAAGATGCTTTTTTGTATCTGTCCATTATGGCAGGGCCGGATCAATATGACGGCACCCTTTTTCATCAAGGATATTCTTTGGAGAATCAGGATGCAAGGCCCTTGCGTATAGCCGTTTTAAAAGATTGCGTGCACCGTGAAGGATTGAATAATGAGGTGAAATCGGCATTTTTAAATCTTACAGAAAAGTTAAAAAAGGAAGGTCATCATGTTGAGGAAGTTAATTTTCCCATTGTAGATCAACTGGTGCCTACTTATTACGTATTGACTACCGCTGAAGCATCGTCCAACTTGTCCCGATTTGACGGGATTCACTTTGGATACCGCTCCAAAGAAGCCAAGGGAATTGACAATACGTATAAAAAAAGCAGAACAGAGGGATTTGGTGAAGAGGTGAAAAGAAGAATAATGTTGGGGACGTTTGTTTTGAGTTCGGGTTATTATGACGCTTATTACAGCAGAGCGCAGAAAGTGAGAAGGGTGATTCAGAACAAAACCAATGAAATTCTTGCACAATTTGATGTCATCATTACGCCCACCACGGCGGATGCTGCATTTGAAATGGGCAAGAAATCAGCAGACCCCATCGCGATGTACTTGGAAGATATTTTTACAGTACAAGCCAATTTATCTGGACACCCCGCAATCTCTATTCCTTTGGGAAAAAAACAAAATGGAATGCCCTTTGGCGTTCAAATTTTGTCTCGGGCTTTTGAGGAGAACCAGTTGTTATGCGCAGCACAACAATTGAATGCTTGCCTCAAAGAATCTTAATAAATCTGTTGACAAAAGCATTCAATCTTTTCTGAACCCCACGAAAAGTGTTCGGAAATTGTGCCTTGTTTAGGATTGAATGCTTACCGTAAAAAAAACATTTGTGAGACAGATTTTTCTATTTTTCATTTTTGCTACCACCCTTGTTGCTTCAGCTCAACCAGGAAGCAATGCCTCTTTTTCTGTTCAAAAGGACAATGCTGAAGTGCTGTCCATTGACCAGGTTTTGGTGTCCAATTATTTGAATCATTTTTGTTACTCAACAGACTCTTTGTTGCTCAATCCTTTTGGATATGAGAAAAATCAATTGCCCTCTTTCACTGCAGAGATCATTGAAGAGCGCATGAAGAACTTGGACGCAGATACTCCGTTTGATTTGGTGTACAACTCAACCGTTCAAGGATTTATTGATTTGTATGCTGTGCGCAGAAAGGATGTTACCAGCAAGGTCATGGGCATGGCACAATTGTATTTCCCAATGATTGAGGAGAAATTGACCAAGTTCAATATCCCCATTGAGTTAAAGTATTTGGCCATCGTGGAATCAGCCTTGAATCCAACAGCCATTTCGCGAGTTGGTGCAGGCGGATTATGGCAATTCATGCCCGGAACGGCCAAGCTTTATGGATTGGAAATTACCAGCTACCAAGATGATCGTTTTGATCCATACAAATCAACAGAGGCGGCCTGTAAATATTTGAAGTTCTTGTATGATACATTTGACGATTGGCAATTGGCATTGGCGGCCTACAACAGTGGCCCAGGTAACGTCAACAAGGCCATCAGAAGATCCGGTGGAAAGAAAGATTTTTGGAGCATCAAGCCCTATTTGCCAAAGGAAACGCAGGGTTATGTTCCAGCGTTTATCGCGGTGAATTACATCATGAATCACACCTCAGAATACAATTTGTACCCCAAGAAACCATTGATAACTTGTTATGAGGTGGATACGGTACATGTCAAGAGCCGATTGGATTTCGACGCCATGTCCAAGGTTTTGGGAATGAATGTGCAGGATGTCTCTTATCTCAACGGTACATACAAGTTAAAAGAGATTCCGGACAATGGACAAAAGCATTACATCACTTTGCCAGTGAGTAAAGTGGGATTGTTTATTGCCAATGAATCTTTGATTTATGCCCAAAGCGCTATTGTAGAAAAGCCCAAGGAAACAATAGTGGCCAATAATAGCGATGCCATTGGAGGTGCCAAGAAGGTGACGGAGAAAGTGGTTTGGGAAGATTCTTGGAAAAAGCATAAGGTGACCAAAGGGCAAACATTGGCCGTAGTTGCTAAAAAGTACAACGTTACAACGAGTCAAATAAAGCAGTGGAATGGTCTTAAATCCAATAGCCTCAAGGCGGGTCAAGTATTGAAGATTAAAACAAGGGTAAAAAAGACCATCAGCATTACGGAAAGTGATCCTGTTGCTACAGCTCAAAAGGCAATGGGTGAAGAAACTGCTGCGTCGGATTCAACAGCTGTTAAGCCAGTGCCCAAACCAGCGCCCAAGTCACAGGTTTATACAGTAAAAAAAGGAGACACGCTCAATCTAATCGCGCGCAAATATGGGGTGACCATAGCCGAGATGAAGAAATGGAATCCTAAGCTGACAGACCGCTTGCAAGTAGGACAAAAAATAACGATTAAAAAATAAAAAAATGAAAGTAGAAAACGGAAAAGAAGTAAGCGTATCGTATCGCTTGTATTTGGATAGCTTTGATGGGGAGTTGTTTGAAGAGACGCATGAAGAGGAGCCCATGACGTTCATGATTGGTTCTGGTGAAATGCTACCCGCATTTGAGGCGGCCATCATGGGCAAAGCGGCGGGTGATGAGTTTGAGCTGCATATCCCATGTGACCAGGCTTATGGAACAGAGAAAGAAGAGTTCTATATGGAGTTTCCAAAGAGTGATTTCATTGGAGATGATGGAGAAATGGATGATGAATTGTTTGAGGTGGGTGAAGTTGTGCCCATGACAACAGATGAAGGTGAGGAGGTTTATGGAGTAGTTGTTGAAGTACAGCTGAACAGTTTAATCATCGACTTTAATCATCCATTGGCCGACGAAGATTTGTATTTCAAAGGAAAAATTGAAAAGATTGCTTAATCGATTCAAGAAATAATCATGCGCAGTATTCTCAAAACATCAGCCAGTAAGTCAGCATCCATTTCCACGTTCATTGGAACAACCATGGTTTTGGTTTTGGTGGCTTTATTGCTGGTGTTTTGGATATTGGGCTCAGCGTTAACTGATCATTTCCATGATCAGTTGGTGGCTCAGGTGATGTTTATACCGGATGCCCAAGAGCCGGACTTAATGCTATTCAAAAAGCAAATAGAAGGCGAAGCTTATTGTGAATCGACACAATACATCTCTAGCGCAGATGCGGCAGAGATTATGAAAAAGGAGTTGGGCAATGATTTTGTTGCTGGTGTCTTGGGATACAATCCACTTCCGGCATCTTTGGACGTTCGGATGAATCCAGACGCTGCAGACGTGGACACATTGCGCAAGACTGCAGAAAATTGGAAGCGCAATCCTTTGGTGAAAGATGTCATTATTCAAGAAAGTCTGATTCAAAAAATCAACGAGAACATTGCGCATTGGAGTTTGATATTGATGATTATTGCAGGATTACTGATGATGATATCCATTGTGCTCATTGTGAATACAGTTGAGCTCACTATTTTTTCTCAAAGATTTATCATCAGAAGTATGCAATTGGTGGGCGCCACCAAGTGGTTTATCATCAAACCTTTTGTTCTTAAAAGCCTGTGGCAAGGCCTCCGAGCAACGCTCATTGCGTTGCTTGTTATCTTTACAGGATTGTTCTTTATTATGCAAGATTGGCCCGTGATTATTTCCGTATTAATGGAAAAGGGTCGCATCTTTTGGGTAGTGCTTGGGACCGCATTTGTAGGTCTAAGTGTTTCTACGTTGTCCACTTATTTCAGCGTTCGTAAATTTGTGAAGCTGAGATACGAGGAGATGCACACCTAAAATTTCACAAAAAGAAAACACCATTTTTTTTCCTTTTTAGGTCTTCCTTGTGTATGTTTGGCGCACTAAAAAATTTATATTAAAAAACAGCTATGAGTCAAGCGAAAAAAACACAAAGCGCAGAAAGTTCTTTTGATTTCTCTGCCATTTTTCCTTACATCGCCATTCCAGTGGCATTGATTGTTTCAGCGATTCTCTATGTAAATGTATTGGGAGATGCTGCAAACTTTGAGGGAGGAGATCCTGAAAAAGGACATCCATTGAACGTATTGGGAACCATTCACAAGGGGGGGTTCATCGTTCCTATTTTGATTACTGTTAACTTGGTTGTTGTGATTTTCTTTGTAGAGCGCATGATTAGCTTGACACAAGCTAAAGGAAAAGGTAGCGTTAGTAAGTTTGTTCGCAACGTGCGATCTTTGGTTAATTCTGGTCAAGTAGACCAAGCCATGGCTGCCTGCGACAAGCAAAGAGGTTCTGTTGCCGCTGTAGTAAAGGCTGGTTTGATGAAGTACAAGTCTGTTGAGGCAGATGCTTCTATGGATCGCGAAGCAAAAGTAACTGCTGTAAAGACAGAATTGGATGAGGCTTCTTCATTGGAGTTGCCCATGTTGTCTAAGAACTTGGTTATCCTTTCTACTTGCGCTTCTTTGGGTGTATTGGTAGGATTGTTGGGTACAGTTCGTGGTATGATATCGTCTTTTGAAGCGATGGCAACAGCAGGAGCTCCAGATGCGACAGCATTGTCATTGGGTATCTCTGAGGCCTTGATCAATACCTTCTTGGGTATCTTGGGTTCTGCATTGGCGATTGTTCTTTTCAACTTCTTCAGCACACGCATCGATTCATTGACACACGCTATTGATGAGGCTGGTTTCAGCGTATCTCAAGCAGTAGCTGCCAAGAAATAATTAAAATAAAGTAAGGTTTAATAATAAGGTTGCAGTTTATGCCAAAACCAAAAATGCCAAAAAGCGCCCCCAGCCTGGACATGACTCCCATGGTGGATTTGGGCTTCTTGTTGGTGACCTTCTTTATTCTTACAGCTAAGTTTCGTCCAAACGAACCCGTATTGGTAGACACGCCGTCTTCAACTTCCGAGCTTTTGCTTCCAGAAAAAATCATGTTGGTTACCATTGACCAAGATGGTCGAGTATTCTTTGATATTCATGGAAAAGATGTTCGTAAAGAAATGTTGAAAGGGATGATCGAAAGACATCCTGAACTCAAGGTTTCTGAAGATCAAGCCAAGCGTTTCTCCGTGATGGGTATGTTTGGAATGGACTTGGCCAATCTTTCAAATTACCTGAATGCAGATGAGTCTACTCGTGCCAAAATGGATCAATTGACAAAAGGAATTCCAACGGATTCATTGAAAAATGAATTGTCTGATTGGATTCAAGAAGGATATGAGGCCTTTATGATTGATGCCCAGAATAAAGGCATGAGTGTAGAAGATTTGCGTGGTGATGAGGGTTTGCGTTATGCCATCAAAGCAGACGGAAGCACCGATTATGAGAAGATTGAGAAGGTCATTGACATTTTCAGAGAGAAAAATATTTTTCAATTTAACATGGTAACCACGCTCGAGGCCGGAGTTGATATTGCGGCTGAAAGCGAGTAACAATAGTATTATGGCAGAAATAATACAAGGTGGTGGAAATGAAAAAGGCGGTAAAAAACGCCCCAAGAAAGGTCATGTTCACATGGACATGACTCCGATGGTGGATTTGGCGTTTTTGTTATTGACCTTCTTCATCTTGGCCACTTCATTGAGCAAGCCTAAAACCTTGGAGATCATCTATCCCAAGGAAGTTAAGGACAATGATGAAAAGACAAAGTTGGCCGATGAGTTGGCAACTACTTTGTTAATCGGTGAAGGAGAGGATCATGTTTTTGTTTATCATGGAAAGTTTGATCCAGATACAACGGTTCTTCAAAAAACAGATTTCTCCAAAGACGGTTTCAGAAAGGTGCTTTTGGACAAAAACAGAACCATCAATGAACGCGTGTTTGAATTGCAAACAGAGTTGAATGCTAAGGGTCTTAGCAAAGAAGATTATGAAGCGCAATACAAAGATGCATACGGTAAAATTGTGAATGATGACAAAGCGCCATTTGTGATTGTCAAGACCATTGACAAGAGTAAATGGAGGAATGTGGTGAACGCAATGGATGAGTTAAATATTTGCAATGTGAGAAAACGTGCCATTTTGGACATGGATAAGCAGGAGCAAATGTCTCTCGAGAAAAGAGTAGATGAACTGGGTTTGAAAAAAGCTTCAGAAAATTCGAACGAATAACGAAGTAATCGGTACAGACCTAAAAAACTGAGAATATGGATACAATACTAGCCCTCGGTCTCTTCGCTCTTATTATAGTAGTGTTGAGCTTTGAATCTGGCTGGAACAGTTTGTTCAGCCGTGATCGCAATGACTTGGTCTTTGAGAACAAGAACCATTTGTATGGTGCCTACTCTATTCGTAAAAACTATGGAAAATACCTGGCAATTGCAGTATTTTCTACCATAGGATTTGCAACAGCAGTAGCCTTGTCTCCCAAGTTTTTAAGAGGTGATGGTGAAGGCGATGATGCGTTTGAGGTTGAGATGTCAGCAGAGATGATGACACCACCTCCAACGGATCCCAATGA
>CAMCTV010000085.1 GCA_945878635.1 Chryseobacterium gleum
AGGTCGTAGATATCTACAAAATACCCCAAAGATGCCACCGCAATTGTCCAACGAACGGCGTTGTTCTTGTTCATGTCTTAAATATACTTTGAGCTTTCGCTTTTGCGAAAATCAATGTACAATAAAGAGGTACACGCTTGTAAAAATCAAAGTACAAAGTACCCAACGTTTGGCTTTGCTTGACATAGGCTTTCGGTTTTCACGAATTTGCTTTCTTTTTTCGTGTTATGCCTATGCTGGCTTGGAAGTTATGAAGAGTGAATTGTGGATTTACTTTTTCATGAATGCGTCAATGATCATGACTTGTGGAATTAGCGCGTCAAGTGCAGAGGGAACTTGTTTGTTTTCTATTACAAACTGACAAAAAGGTAGCATTCTTTCATCGGGCCATTGATGGCTGATCCGCTCTAAAATGGCTTCTCGCGTTATTTTTGATCTTCCCATCACGCGATTGATTCTGTCCTCCAATGGCGCTGTAATGAGGAGTACCGTATCACAAGTGAGGTGTCCATTAGATGGTATTAAAATGGCATTTTCACGAATAACATAAGGCTGAAGGCTGTGGGTCTCCGCAAACTGTGTCCATCGGTCATGAACCTTGGGATGAATGATGGATTCGAGTTTTTGTAATTGGTCTTTGAATGCAAAAACTTTAGAAGCCAATACTTTGGACTGTAGTAAGCCATTGATAAAAATATCGTGGCCAAAAGTGCTGGAAATTTCTTCAATGACTTCTGGATCTTTGTAACATGCTTTTGCCTCAGCATCAGCGTCAAATACAGGAACATCCAGCGTTTGGAAAATTTTGGAAACTGTTGTTTTACCAGCTCCAATTCCACCAGTTATTCCAAGACACTTGGCCATTACTTATCTTTTACAAAAACTTGATAACCGTAGCCCTGGATTTGCGCATTTCCGGTAGCATAAAGTGCTAATCCTTTGCCATCAAAAATGCTATTGAATATTCCGGTTGGAATTACATCAGTAAATGAAGTACTTTGCGGAGCTTCATTGAAATTGAGCATTACGATTACTTGACTTTCACCCTTCACCCTGCTGTAAGCATAGATTTTACTATTGCTTGTGTGTATGCGATTGAAGGTTCCTCCATCCGCACCATTCCAAAGGGCCGGTATTTCATGATGAGCCTTCAATAGCGTTAGGTACAAATTGGAGTTCGGATATTGATTGAAGTTAATGGTGTCCTTTTCAAAGAATCGATAACGATGCGGTTTTCCATCTGCATGCATCTCATTTCCTTCTTGTCCAGAGTAAACAAGAGGCATACCGCCAATGGTGTATGCCAATACATCATAAAGGTTGCGAGCTTTGCCATAGCGCTCAAGACCAGTTCCGTTCCATGTATTTTCATCGTGGTTGGTGGTGAAGTACATGTGGATGGTTGATTTTGGAAATTCAGTAGATTTTTTAGCGACATACTGGTCGATGTCATTGGGTGATTTTTCTCCTTTGGCAATGCCATTCATTAAATGAAGGAATTCCCACCCATAGCACATGTCAAATGCTTTTAAATGGTGGTCCTTTTGCTCAGCTTCGGCTAACATGAAAACGGGTTTGATTTTATCCAATTCAGCACGCGCGTCGTCCCAAAAGTCCGTTGGGACTTCCATTGCTACATCACAACGATATCCGTCAATGTCGCATTCTTTCACCCAAAATTTCATAGCGTCAATCATCGCAGCACGCATGTCTTTGTTATTGTAATTCAAGTCAGCTACATCTGACCAATCGGCAACCGGTGGTACAATCTTGCCATTGGCATCATGCGTGTACCAATCTGGATGATCTGTGATCCATTGATGGTCCCAAGCCGTGTGGTTGGCTACCCAATCCAAAATCACATACATCCCTTTTGAATGCGCCACTTTTACCATATTCTTGAAATCAGCCATGCTCCCAAATTCTGGGTTTAACCCTTTGTAGTCTTGAACGCTATAGTAGCTACCCAAACCGCCTTTTCGATTCAATTGACCAATGGGGTTTATTGGCATAAACCACAAAATATCAATGCCCAAATTTTTAATTCGGTCCATGTCTTGAACAAATGCATTGATGGTGCCTTGTGGAGTGTGCTGTCTCAGGTTCACTTCATAAATGGTTGCGTTCTTAACCCACTCCGGATGTCTAATTACATGGGTTTCGTGAGAAGAAATGGTTTGCGCTGTGGAGGTGGCGTCATTTCCGTTAAGTCCGCAACCCGAAGAGAGCATCAATATTGCTGCAAAAACAAATGTTTTTTTCATAATCAAATGGCTAGGTGTCAAAAGTACACTAAATCGATAAAACTTATGAATCTTGCAACCTTTTTACCTGATGAATGTCTTATTTTTGAAAATATGTACGTAGTGAGATTACTAAGTTTGTTTTGTGTATTCATGTTGGCTTTGCTCGTTCAGAGTAAGTCACTGGCTCAGGTGGTGATAAATGAAATTTGTATAGCCAATTACGCAGATTACGGTTTGCCAGCTGGAGGAAACAATTTTGAGGATTGGATTGAATTCTACAATCCTTCCGGTGTTGCTGTTGATATCACCGGCTATTCGTTGAGTGACAATGTGAACAGTCCACAAAAGTGGAGTTTTCCTGCCGGAACAACAGTTCCCGCCAGTGGTTATCGGTTGGTGCTGTTGACTGGCCGAGGTGATTATCAGCCGGGATATTTGGGAGGATTAAATACCAATTTCAAAATCAATCAGACCGGTAATGAAGAAATCGTTTTTTCCAATGCGGGTGGTGTAGTCCTTGAAAGTTATGATTTTGAAAACAATGCCGATTTTTTAATTCCCAATCAAGCCAATCATTCATGGTCTAGAATTCCAGATGGCTCAAGCACATGGAAGATTCAAAGCAACCCAACGCCTTTATCTGCTGCAATTGCTGCGGGAAGCGCTACGGCTTATGCCATAAAACCAGAAATGGATTTTCAGGCGGGTTTTTATGCAGGACCTATAGGTGTGACTATTACAACAGCGGAGCCAGGTGCAACCATCTACTACACCACAAATGGCGATACGCCCAGCAATACAAGTTCCATTTATTCCGGTCCCATTGCACTTAATGCCACAACAGTAATTCGCGCAATTGTTTATTCCTCTGACCCAAATCATCTGCCCAGTTTCGTTGAGACCAACACCTATTTTTTTGGAGCAGATACGCACGGGATATTGACAGTTAGTGTAACGGGTAACAACATGACGGGACAATGGCCGGGCAGTGCAAACAACCTATTGGCCAATGTTGAATTTTTTAATGCTGGTGGCGTTTTTATTACTGAGAATCATGGTGATAGCAATGAGCATGGTAATGACTCCAATGCCTATGATCAGCGTGGGTTTGATTACATCAGCAGAGATGAATTGGGTTATGACAATACAGTTGAAGAACCTTTGTTCCAACATCGCAATAGAAATGATTATGATCGATTGATTTTCAAAGCTGCGGCCAATGATAACTATCCTTTTTCAGGCGATGGTGCACATATTCGTGATGCCTACGTATGTGAGCTGTCCATCTTGGGTGATTTACATTGTGATGAACGCGCCACACGAAGTTGCATTGTATACTTGAATGGCCAGTATTGGGGCGTTTATGAGGTAAGAGAAAAAATTGATGATACTGATTTCACGGAGCATTACTATGATCAATCCCTTGGTCAAGTGGATTATTTGAAAACTTGGGGAGGAACTTGGGCTGAATACGATGCCGCTCCAGCTTTCAATGCCCAAGGCAATTGGAGTACACTTCAAGGTTTTATCACAGGAAACAACATGGCTGTTCAAGCCAACTATGATTACGTTGTATCACAATTCAACACGATGAGTTTAATAGACTATTTCATTTTGAACGGTTACACGGTTTGTACCGATTGGTTGAATTGGAATACACAATGGTGGAGAGGCTACAACCCCAATGGTGATGCAAGAAGATGGAGATATGCATTGTGGGACAATGATGCTACATTTGGTCATTACGTCAACTACACTGGAGTTGCTTCCACCGCGCCAGATGCAGATCCTTGTCAAATAGATTCGCAAGGCGATATTGGTGGACAAGGTCACGTGCCTATTTTAAATGCATTGTTTGATAATCCGGATTTTACGGCGGACTACATTCAGCGTTATGCGGAGCTGAGCAATGGGATTTTTTCCTGCAATAAAATGTTGCAAGTTTTAGACAGCATGGTATTGCACATTGAGGCTGAAATGCCAAGACAAATTACACGTTGGGGTGGAACCATGGCCGGTTGGCAGAATAATGTTTTGGATTTGCGAAATTATATTCTTGCGCGTTGCCCAGAAGAAACGTCAAACAATGATATTGTGGAGGGTCTGGAGGATTGTTATGATGTCACGCAGCAAGATTTGACCATTCAAATTACGGGTCCAGGATCTGTGATTATCGAAGAGTCAGAGATCACAGTACCTGCTCCACCTGCTGTTTACGTGCCTTATACAGGCACTTATTTCAGTGGAAATACAGACCCAATGCCCATTGATATCACAGCTGTTGCGGATGGCACTGGAGTTTGTTCCGAGTTTATTCAATGGGTTGTGGTATCGGGAACAGCCACTTTTGCTGATCCATTGAGCGCTTCAACAACTTTGATTATCGAAAGTGATGCCGTGATTGAGGCCCAGTTTGGTACGGGAAATACAGGGAACGTTATCACTACCATTGATGTGCTTCCAGTTGGATCTGCATCTGTTTTGTGGAACGGGGTGAACAATTTATCGTTACCAAGCCCTCAAACGGAAATAGCTGGGACCAATGTTTCCGTTGAAGTAGTTCCCAATGCGGGGTTTGTTTTTGATCATTGGGAATCCAATGTTACCCCCATTTTGCCAAGTGTCAATGATGTGGTAATAGATATTGTCTCTTGTTTAGATGATGATTTGGTAGCCGTTCTTCTACCAGTCTATGAAGTGGTCGTTAATGTCATTGGTAACGGAGATGCCAACATCAACGGGCAACCATTGAGCAATGGTAGCTTTTACTTTTTAACATCGGATAATATCAACTTGAATGCCCTGGAGAATGGTCCTTGTGGTCAATTGATTTCTTGGGAGATAGTTTCAGGAACGGGAACCCTTTCCAATAGTACATCTTTAAATCCAACGTTGACCATTTCTTCTGATGTTGTTATTAATGTCAATTTCACGGCCCTGCCTCCTAATGCGGTTGACGTTGTCTTCAATTCTCTATATCCAGAGGCGGGAGGAATTATTTTTAATGGAACAACGTACAATGGATTTCCCCAAACGATTACCGTTACTCCAGGTGTGAATTTGTCATTTGAGGTTTGGGAGCAACCTTGGTATGACTTTACGAATTGGGTGCCGACTGATTATACAATATCACCCAACAACAATGCCGCTGTCATGAGCACAGTGATTTGTAGTACTGAGAATATTGAAGTTGTTTTTGATTTTACGCCACATGCTCTGGTAACCATAGACAAGACACCAGCCAATATCGGTCAGGTGTTTTTGGATGGCGTGGAAATTCCAGTCCTGCCGATTACTTATGATTGGGCCATTGGTGAAAATCACAGTATGGGTGCTTTGACATTGGCGCAATGGACTGCTTTTGATCACTGGGAATCTATGGGTACGTTGTTGTCTCCCAATTCAACAGCGAGTACCATTTCAATTGCAGTCAGTCAAGAAGATACGGTAACCGCTGTATTTACAGAAGTGCCCCATAGTCTGATTACTGTTCTGCTCGATGAACCATACTCTGGAATAATCAACAGCAGCAATGGAGGGGCAAGTGATTTTATGGTACAGTTTGAAACAGCGCATGGTGTGCCTATTCAATTTTCGGTTCAAGAAAATGACTTTTATGATTTCACTGAATGGACCAGTGCCCAAGGAAATGTGATTTCACCAGCATCAAATGAAAAGGAAATTGAGATGGTCTTTTTTGCTCCGGACACAATCGTGGCGCATGTCAAAGAAGAAATTTACAATTGTTACATCCCCAATTCATTCACACCAAATGGCGACAATATCAATGATTGTTTGGAGCCTGTAGGAAATGCTGTGGATATCGAACGTTACTCTTTGGTTATTTTCAACAGACAGGGAGAAGTGGTTTTTGAAACAGAGGATTTCGATAAATGTTGGGATGGTTCTTTAAGAGGAAACGGCTATTATGTACCTGCTGATGTCTACCATTATGAATTAATCGTAAAATCTGTTTTTGATAAAGAAGCACAAAAAAAGGTAGGGACCGTATTGGTGGTAAGGTAATTGACCTTTCATGTTGTAAATTTGAAACATGAAAAAAATCTTTTCTTCAACCCTCACAGCTATTTTGTTGGTTGTTTCTTCATCGGTGATGGCTCAGCCAGCGCTGAATCGTTCAGAAACAACGGATAAATTTTCAACCTTGATTCAGTACATAGAGTCTATGTATGTGGATTCTGTCAACACCAAAGAATTGGTAGAAAAGGCAATTATCCATATGTTGGAAGAGTTAGATCCTCATTCGACTTACATTTCTGCGGAAGAGGTGGCCGAGGCCAATGAACCTTTACAAGGCAGTTTTGATGGCATAGGTATTCAGTTTAATATTTTACACGATACGATTTTTGTTGTGGAACCCATTCAAGGGGGACCATCAGAAAAGTTGGGTATCCGCGCCGGCGACAAAATCGTTGAGGTTGAAGGCGTGAAAATGGCAGGAGTAGAGGTAAAGAATAGCGACGTTCTATCCAAACTGCGGGGTCCCAAAGGAACCATTGTCAAGGTTGGCATGGAGAGAAATGGTGTTAAGGATGTTTTGTATTTTAATATAACAAGGGATAAGATACCGATTTACTCGATAGATGCTGCTTACATGATTACACCTGAAATTGGTTACATCAAAGTAAGCCGATTTGCAGCAACAACGACAGAAGAACTCAGAAAAGGAATTTCAGAGCTGAAGGGTCAAGGTATGAGAGATCTTATTTTGGATCTTCAGGATAACGGCGGAGGTTTATTGCGATCAGCCATTGAAATGGGTGATGAGTTTTTAAGCGATGATTTGCCCAAGGATGCTCCCAAGAATGAGAAGGGTAAATTATTGGTGTACACAGAAGGCCGCGCATTTAAGCGAGAGCCATTTAGCACTAGATCTGGATTGCCAGGAAGTTTTGAGAAGGGTAGGTTGGTTGTGTTGATAGATGAGAGTTCTGCTAGTGCCTCCGAGATTGTGAGTGGTGCTATACAAGATTGGGACAGGGGTGTGATTGTCGGAAGAAGATCTTTTGGAAAAGGATTGGTGCAACGTCCAGTGAATTTGCCAGATGGTTCAATGGTTCGTCTGACCGTTCAGAAATATTACACTCCCGCTGGTCGTTGCATTCAAAAGCCATATGATGATGGAAAAGATGATTATTATGCTGATTATTCCAAACGACTCAAGAGTGGTGAGTTCTTCTCTGCAGATAGCATCAAGTTTCCAGACTCATTGAAATATGAGACACGAATCACCAAACGAACCGTATACGGCGGTGGAGGTATCATGCCAGATATTTTTGTGCCATTGGATACATCCGAGAATAGCAGATACTTCAGTGATTTGATACGCGTCGGGGTTCAGAATGATTGGTCCATGTCTTATGCAAACGCGCACCGTGAGGAGTTGTTGCATGCTTATCCAACAATGGAGATTTTTGCCAAATCTTTTGATATACCAAAATCAGAGCAGAACAAGATCATTCAGATGGCAGAAGCAAAGGAAGTCCCCCAAGACGTAAAGGGCTATGAAAATTCGAAACATGCCATTTTGATCAGAACCAAGGCTCTTTTGGCCAGAAATCTTTATGATAACGAGGCCTTTTATTATTTAATCAACGATTTGAATCCAGCTGCAAAAAAAGCTGTAGAAATTTTAATTGATGGAACCTATGATCAAATAAATTTGGACATCAAAGGACAAGAGAAAAGAAAAATTCAACCAAGGAAATAGTGAAATGAGTAAAGGAATTAAAGTAGGATTATTAATTTTTGTTTTGGGAGCGGTTGCTTATGTTGGATCTCAATTGATGGGGCCCAAGCCAAGTAAAATGCACATGAACACGGAAGCGGGTGCCATCGGTAAAGCTTCTCAAGAAAGAGAGAAAACGTCTGTGAATTTTGTACAGAATACACACGATTTTGGCTTAGTTACAGAGGGAGAAGTCAAAGAGTATTCGTTTCAATTTAAAAATACAGGAAATGCTCCTCTGCATATAGAACATGCAAAAGGATCTTGTGGATGTACCGTCCCTCAATGGCCAAAAGATCCCATAGCACCAGGAGGAACAGGACAGATAGTTGTAAAATTCAACAGTGCCAATAAGATTGGAAAGAACTCTAAGAAGGTTACCATTGTTGCCAATACAGAACCCATAAGCACAGTTCTTACGATCACTGCGGAAGTGAAGAGTAAGTAAATCTGTCTTTCAATTTTAATATGGGTTGTTCAAATAAGTAGTAACTTATCGTAGCAATCAAGTAGCAGAAGAAAATCAGTGAACCTAGAAATAGCAATGGTTTCTCCGCGTAGCCATGTGTTAATCCCCAAATAACAGCTGTGGCTTGATAGACATATAGGCCATAGCTGATTTTGCCAGTGTAATTGAAGAAGGGAGAACAGAGAATTTTCGATAACCAATGCTGGTTGTCCAATGTAATCACTTTGCCAATCATCAGAAAATACAAAATGGAAATCAAGTTGTATTTAAAGACTTGTAAGATGAGCAATCCGTCGGATGAGAATAGTCCCCACAGAATGACAGATAGCCCAGCTATGATAAGGAGTGCTGCGAAAAAATACTTGCCATTGAAAAAAGACAAAAGTTGCTTTCTCTCCATCCATGCCATAAATGCTCCCAATGCAATTTCATCTATCCTCGCCAAAGTGAAGAAATAGGTTTGGTATCCAAAGTAAGCCAGAAGAAATCGAACCACTGCACTAATAATGAGAACAGCGATGATGGGTTGAATGATTTTTGTTATTTTGTAATAAAGAACAATAAATGGCCAAATCAAATAAAAATGTTCTTCCACTGCCAAAGACCAAAAATGTTTGGGTCCAGCTGATGGCCAATGAAAAGTAGTTGCAAAATCTTGAAGGTAGAACCAATAATACCATTGCAGACTGATATCGGGGCTAGAGGTATTTGTGAGAAAAGGGAGGATGAAATACTCACAGGTCAAATAGAGATAGTACAATGGGAAAATGCGCAGTGATCTTCTGATGATAAAGTTTTTCCAATAATGGGGTGAATGAAGTTGATCAAAAAGAATACGGG
>CAMCTV010000086.1 GCA_945878635.1 Chryseobacterium gleum
TAAAGTTGTAGGTTTGAAAAGCTTTATCCCATTTATTAGAATAGATGTATTTGTATGAAATATCTGTTCTAAACTCTTGTGCCATCAAGTTATTAAGAGCAAAAAACAGAATGCCAAAAAATACTGTTCTCATTTTTTTAAGTCGTTTAAAATATTGATAACTTCTCTGTAGCCTGTTTCGATTGCACCGTGAACGGTTTGGTGGTGTCCATTGGTATTCATTGCTTCCCCTGCAAAATAAAGTTTTTTGTCAATTGGTGATGTTGCCACTTTTCTTGCATCTCCCATGCCAATTGGGCTGTACGAGTATGCTCCTCTAACGAATGGATTGGTTGTCCAGTTTTGAATATGCGATGCAAGAAAAGATGCTGTTGCCTTTCCATTATACATTGTGTCTAGCTCTTGAAGTAATGCTGTTGTAATAGCAGAGTCACTTCCCAATGAAGTTAAGTATTCAGCTTGAACCCCCATTACAAAAGCAAGCAAGACGTTGTCATTTTGTGCTTTGCCTATACCATCATCTGCATAAGCGGCACAAATGGGTCCACCGATTATATTTTGGTCAAAGAATTTGTTGCTAAATTTTAGGAACACTTTCATTCCTGCATCCATCCCTATTTTTGAAAATGCAGTTGTTTTTTCAGTGGGTAGTGTTGGAATGAATTGAATGTCTGCAGATTTTAGAATGGGTATTGGAACAGTAATAATTACTTTATCGGCATCGTATGTATTGTTATTGCTGTCTGTTATTTGAATGGTTGTTTGAGAGTAATCAATTTTAGTGACAACTGTGTTCAGTGAAATTTGATCTTGAACTTGATTGGCAATTTGGTTATCAATCAAGTCGAAGAAGGTCTCTTGAAATTTGAAATCATCTTCTCCAGAACTCCAATTTTCTTCGTCTTGATTGTTTCCAAAGACCGATAGCCGGGAAGCAGCAGCGCCCTGGTCGCCTGCAATATTTTCAATAATGTAATTGTATTCGTCGCCCAATCCTTTTTGATGTGCATATTCTTGATAAGAAACATCAGGCAAGTCATCGCCATCGAAAATAGCTGTTTCTTGTGGCAAGGAGTTTACCAATTGGCCATTGAACCAATATTTCGTATCACTATCATCCAAAGCAATTGGGGTGTTCGATTTTGTTATTAGATCACCCAAAATGTTATTTTTTCCATGTAACCATTGAGCGCCTGTGTCAATTGGAAAATTGGCGAAATCGGTTAGCTTACCCAGTCGTCCGCCATAACGTGAGGAAGCTTCTAAAACCTGAAAATCTATTCCTTTTGACTTTAAAATGTAAGCCGCATATAATCCTGCTGCCCCTGCTCCGATGATAACAATCTTTCCATCATAATTGATGTTTTCAAACAAGGTTTCTTTTCTACAAGCGGAAAGAAATGATGAAGGAATTAAAAGGCCACCAATGGAGAGTAGGGTTGATTGTTTTATAAAATGTCGTCTTTCCATTTCTACGATTGTTTGATGCGGTTTGACTTTTTTGGTATGAAGTTAACGTTTTGCAGCTTCACGCAGTTGGGGTGTTTAGCACTGATTTTCATTAAAGGTACAGAACTTTGATTAAGTAGGTCACTTTCAAAGAGGCATGCAATCCTTATTTTTATAAAGTGGCTTATTGCGGCTGTAATTCTTTCTTTCTTCTTGGATAATGAATACCTTTGGTTGTGTCGGGATTGGCTTCAATTACTGGTTGCAGAAACAGCACAATTGGAATCCTCAGATGTAATAATGAAAGTATGGATAATCAAGAATTTTTTTTCGATCCTTTGGTAGAAAAGGCGCGTACGTATGGCAAAACAAGCATTGAGCTGTACAAACTTAAAGCGATAGAGAAGACATCAGATGTGGCCTCAACGATGGTGTCGCGCATGTTGGCCTTTGTTGCGTTGGGTCTGTTTTTGCTAATGGCAAGCATTGGAGCGGCTTTCTGGTTGGGGGAGGTTTTTGGAAAAGTGTACTATGGGTTTTTATGCGTGGGAGGATTTTATGGAATAGTGGGATTGGTATTTTATTTCATTCTGCACAAATGGATGAAGGAACGTACAAGTGACGCTATCATCACATGAATTCTAAATTAATGGCCATGGAAAAAATTACCTCAGCCAAGGCATTGCGTGCATCTATTCTTCAGTTGGAAGCCCAACAGTTGGAGCAGGAGCGTTTATTGAAAGAGCAGCTTGCGGTGACCTATGGAGAAATGAAACCCGCCAATATCATCAGAAGATCGGTAAAGGATATCTTTTCATCTGCTGATTTGAAGGATGGTCTTTTTGGAGTTGCCTTGGGACTTGTTGCGGGTCATCTTACCAAGATGGCAGCGGTTGGTTCCACGCACAATCCATTGAAGCAGCTATTGGGTGCTTTTTTAGAATTGGCAGTGACCAATGTTGTTACAAAAAATTCCGATGGAATAGGATCCAAGGTGATTCATTTGATTCAGGATTACTTGAATAAGGGGAAGGCGAATGTTGAGCACGAGGAATAGTTTCGCGTGCAAGGCATCATAAAGATTTCTATTTTTTCTTATTTTCAATAGCACCAATCAAAAAACCGTAAGGTTTTAGTGGGTCAATATGATCGCATACAATTTTCAACATGGCGATCAATGGGATAGCGAGAAAGATGCCGGGCAATCCCCACAATAGTCCACCGATCACCAATGCAATGATGGTGAACAAAGGGTTTATTTTGACTTCAGAACCAACAATCAAAGGCTCCAATACCCAGCCTTGGATGAATTGAATAACGGCGTAGGTGCCAATTATTCCTGCAAGCATTAGAAAACTGCCGCCTTGAACTCCTGCAACCAAAACGGTTATGGTTGTTCCTGTGAGATTTCCGATAAATGGAACAATTTCAAGCAACCCACACAAGAAGGCAAAGAACAATGCGTTTTTAACGCCCAATAATGAGAATCCTACTCCATACATCACCCACAGGCAAACAATCATTTTTGAGAGGCCGAGCAGGTATTGTTGGGATACGTGCCCCACACTATCAATCACCTTTTCCATTTCATCTTTCTGCGATGCGGAAGAAAACTTAAGGATGAATTGCTTGATGTGGCTGCGGTAATACAATAGAAACAGAATATAAACCAAGGTTAAAATAAAGTTGGTTAGAAGTGAAGGCAATGAAATGGCAATTTCTTTCAGAAAAAATGTGATGGCCGGTTGTTGGTTGATTAATTCTTGGTTTTGTTTTTCTAAGGAAATTCCGGAGTGTTCAAATATGTAATTTTGAATGTTGTGGATCAACTCGATACTTCTTTCTCTCAAGATATAAAAATCATTCGAAAGCGTTGATATTTGTTGGCTGAGAAGAATTCCAATTCCGGAAAGTGCTAGCAGTAATATCAAAAGACAAAATATTACGGCTAGCCCTCTAGGTATTTTTTTTGTTCCATCCATCGGCAAAGGGGTAGGAATAAAGTCGCAACCAACGCACCTACAGATAATGGGGTAAGAAACTCTCTTGCAAAGTACAAGCCCGCAATAAAAAGAAATAAGAGGAGGAGTTTTTTTAATCCGGAGGAAGAGCTTACGTTCATGTTAAAAGGATGATGTGGCTAATGTCAATGTTTTACGAAAATAAGCTTTTCATAACTGTACTAACTTAAAAACTTATGTGTCATTTCTGCGGAAGGCACAAAGTAAGAATCACTTTTCTCGAATCACCAGTATCAGTGGTTGGCGACATATGTTTGAATAGAATCGCGCACAAATAATAAGTAGAAAAAGATTTCAATTTGAACATATTGCAAATCAATTTGTTACATTCTTGTGAAATATAACATATTGCAATCGCTGTTTCAAAAATTTTTGTCTAACGAAACAAGAAAGAAAAGCGAAAGGGTAATTCTGGTTATCGCGATAACTAGTTTTTTGATTCATCTATTGATAATTTTTTTAGTTGATTTGGGTTTGGTGACTATGGGTGATGAGTCATCACTTTTCCGGAATCCAATTGCTGCGATTTATACGCCATTCTCTTTTATTCTTTTGTACGAGGTATATCTCTTGATTTATTACCTGCCGCGGTCAATAACCACATACGTTATAAAACAGTATGAAATCATAACATTAATCATTATCAGAAGAATTTTTAAGGACTTGTCTGTAATATCACTTTCCTCCGATTGGTTTTCTCAAAAATATGATTTGCAGTTTACTTACGATATTCTTGCCTCAGTGATTATGTTCGCCCTTATTTATTTACTGTATAAGCAGAGTAGCAGTAGGGTGATGATAAATGATTCAAATGACAGAGTGTCAGATGGAACATTGGGTTTTGTAAAAGTGAAGAAGTTGATTGCCTTGGCGCTGGTTCCGATTTTGGTCACGCTTTCAATTTATTCCTTGCTCAATTGGTTAATGGTCATCAATTCCCCAGATCACCAGGCTAATGATGCTTTTCAAAATTTGAATAATATTTTCTTTGAGCAGTTCTTTACCATTTTAATAATAGTTGACGTTTTTCTGTTGTTGTTTTCCTTTTTTCACACTGACGAATTTCATAAGGTCATCAGGAACTCAGGATTCATTATTTCTACTATTCTTATTCGATTGTCATTTTCAGTTTCAGGATTGTTGAGCACAATTCTCATTGTCGCGGCTGTTGTATTTGGTTTGATCATGTTTTATGTGAGTAACAAGTTTCAAAGACATCTTAATGGACACAAGTAACTCTGCTTTAATAAGCAGTAGTGCAATTCTACTCAATCAAAATGGTTCTTTTACTTTTGTATTAATCTAAGTAACTTTTCGATACTTAGTTTTGCATCTCCATAAAGCATGAACGAGTTAAACTTGTAAAAAAGTGGATTCTCCTCACCCGAATAGCCCGAATTCATCGATCGCTTCATAATGACCACTTTTTCGGCTTTCCATGCTTCAATAACCGGCATGCCGTAGATGGAACTTGTGGGATCATCCTGAGCACTGGGGTTTACGATATCATTTGCGCCAACAACTAAGACTACGTCAGTTTCTTTCATGTCATCGTTGATATCATCCAATTCAAGAACAATGTCGTAAGGAACATTCGCTTCAGCGAGGAGGACGTTCATGTGTCCAGGTAATCTGCCCGCTACAGGGTGAATAGCGAATCTGACATTAACTCCTTGGTTAATGAGAGTTTGAGCCATCTCGCAGATGGGGTACTGGGCTTTGGCAACGGCCATTCCATAGCCTGGAACAATTACTACGGATTTGGCGCCGTGTAAAAGTTCCGATACTTCCTCATAATCGGTAGCCTTCACTTCACCCTCTATTTCTTTTTTGGTTTGTCCAGATTGTACTTTATTACCGTTTGCGAAGATGACAGAGAGGAATGAGCGGTTCATGGCCTCGCACATGTGCATGGAAAGAATGGCTCCTGAGCTTCCGACCAACGCGCCTGTGACAATGAGTAGGTCGTTGCCTAACATGAATCCGGCTGCAGAGGCCGCCCAACCTGAATATGAATTTAGCATTGAGACAACAACCGGCATGTCTCCACCTCCAATAGCCATTACGAGTATTACTCCTATTACAGCAGCAATGGAAGTCATTACACTAAGAGCGAACATTCCTTCTAAACCTTCAGCATTACAAAAGATAACGCCGGTCACTACACAGACTAAAAACAAAGCTATATTCAATGTTTGGAGACCTTTGAAACTCCATGGCTTAGGAGACACCTTACCCTCGAGTTTTCCCCATGCAATAAGAGAGCCTGTAAAGGTAATCATTCCGATAAAGACACCAATAAAGACCTCTATTGAATGAACGAGGTGAGGAGAAGACTCATAATTTGTTGACACGGAATCTATGAATGAACCGAAACCAACGAGCACAGCCGCAAGACCCACGAAACTGTGCAATAACGCAATGAGCTGAGGCATGGTTGTCATTTGTACTTTACGGGCTATAAAGATGCCAATAACAGCGGCCACTGCAATCGCTGCAACAATGTAAAGTTTACCCTCTACTCCACTGCCGAATAGTGTTGCTGCTATGGCTATAACCATTCCTGCAATTCCATAGATAACACCTCTTTTTGCAGAATCCTGAGATGATAGTCCGCTTAGGCTGAGTATGAACAAGACGCTCGCATAGAGGTATGCGGCTGTTTGAATTTCGCTGATTGAATACATTGTATTTATTTTCTGAACATTTTTAACATTCTGTGCGTCACCATAAATCCACCTACGATGTTTATGGTTGCGAGAAACACTGCCGCAACAGATAAAATCGTTAAAACATGCGTTGCACTATCCTTCGTTTGAAGCAAGCCACCTATCACGATAATACCACTGATGGCATTTGTCACGGCCATAAGCGGGGTATGAAGGGCATGCGAAACATTCGAAATTACTTGCCAACCGATGAATATGGCTAGAACAAACACTGTGAAATGTTGTAGAAAGTCTTGAGGTGCAAAGCTACCAACAAGCCCAAGAACAAGTCCGACTGCAATAACCCCTTTGATCGCGGTTGAAGCCAAACTCTTTTGAGCGCTCTCAGCTGAAGGAGCGTTGGACACAGAATCCTCCGTTGGCTTCGCTTTTACTGGGCTCACTTCTAAAGGTTTTTGAGGCCAATTCACCTTGCCCTCAAACGTGACCATTGCTCTAGACACAACAGTATCCTCCATATCGATATGAAAATTCTTTGCCTTTCCCATGTCGTCGAGCAAATGGCATAAGTTGTTTCCGTACAATTGGCTTGCTTGTCCGGGTAACATATCAATTTTCCCTAAAATTGTAACTCCGTTTTCCGTAGTGTATACATCGTTGGGTTTGGTTAATTCACAGTTCCCACCCGATGGGGCAGCAAGGTCAACAATTATTGATCCCGGTTTCATGAGTTGAACGTGACTCTCTAACCATAATTTGGGTGCTGGTTTTCCCGGTATTTGTGCCGTAGTAATTAGAATATCTATGTCTTTGGCTTGTTCATAAAAAAGTTTCATTTCCGCATCTATGAACTCTTTACTCATTTCTTTGGAGTAACCTGAGTCTGTACGTCCGTCTTCATTAATTTCCACAGTGAGAAATTTTGCCCCCATTGACTGAATTTGCTCTTCGACTTCTTTTCTTGTGTCGAAAGCACTGACAATTGCACCAAGGGACTTGGCTGTTCCTATTGCAGCTAGGCCAGCCACTCCAGCACCAATAACCAAAACTTTTGCAGGTTCTATTTTACCTGCCGCAGTGATTTGTCCATTCAGAAATCTCCCGAAATAAAAAGCTGCCTCAACAACCGCTCGATATCCTGAGATATTTGCCATTGAAGATAGGACATCCATTTTTTGGGCACGTGAAATTCTTGGAATGGCATCAATCGCTATTGCGTTTATGCCCTTATCTGCGAGACTTTGTAAAAGCGATAAATTTTGTGCAGGGGATAGGTACGAAATAAGAGTTAGTCCACTTGGCATCATTTCAACCTCTAGATTTAGTGGCTCTCTTACCTTCAAAACAATGTCCGAGGAGTTGTATAACTCATAACTGGTTTGGACGATGGAGGCACCTACTCTCTCGTAATCCCTGTCCTTGAAATCGGATTTTTCTCCTGCATTGGCTTGCACAATAACCTCGAAACCCTGTTTCAAGAGACGTTCGACAGTTCTTGGTGTACCCGCCACGCGGGACTCGTCCGTTAGCAGTTCTAAAGGGATTCCAACTCTCATGGTAAAAATTTAGCTTCGTATTGTTTTTTATCTGACTATTTGATTAACACTTGGATTAATACATTGTTCTTGTATGGGTTTTGAAATCAAGAACTTTTTACGGTTTGATACTTTGTGGATTGTGATTGTAACACTCCCCCTTTCTTAGACCAAAAGTTGGTAGGGCTAAGTTAAACTTTTATCTCATTAGGCTGCATGTTTTTTGATTGATTTCTCGAAGGCTTCGTTTGGGGATGATTTCAAGGTGTGGTATGTTTTGTTGTGGTAGTATTCGATATGGGCCTGAACTCCTCCAAAAAGTTCAAGGCCCGTATCGCAGGGGTTCAAATAGATGTATTCATTTTTGATCGTTTTCCAAAAACGTTCTATCCAAGCATTATCTGTAGTGCGCCCTTTTCCATCCATGGATATTTTTATTTCATTTTCCTCCAAGTAGTGAGTCCATGCATGACTGGTGTACTGCGACCCTTGATCGGAGTTAATGATTTCTGGCTTTCCGTGCTTCTCAATAGCTGCATCTAAAACATCCAAACACCATTTCTTGCTCATACTATTGCTAATTCCCCAGCCCATGATTTTGCGGCTATACACATCAATGTAGGCTGTCATATACATGAACCCTCGCGCCATAGGGATGTAAGTAATGTCTGTGCACCACACTTGATTGGCATGCGTGATTTCCAAGCCTCGCAAGAGATAGGGTTTGATAAACTCCCTTAACCCCATTTTGGTCAAGTTCTTTCTTCGATAAATGGTCTCATGTCCCATGAGTTTAAAAAGACGCCGTATTCTTTTGGGGCCAACAGGATAACCGTGTTCCCTTAGCCAATAGACCATGGAGACCATACCTTCCGTAGGATGATTAATGAGATGCTTATCCATCAAATCCATCATTTTTATATTCTCTGGTTTTTCTTGAATGGGCTCATAGTACAACGAACTTCTTGGCACGCTAAGCAACTCACATTGCCTACGCAACGAAATCTTCTTGTGATTCCCCCTTATGGTTTCCATTCGTTCTCGGGTATTCCCAATTTCTTGGCACTTTTTTTTAAAAAGTCCAGCTCCACCTTGAGCTGTCCAATCTGGGCATACAGTTTTTCCACTGGAACCTCTGGTGTTTCATTGGTTGTTTCTTTCATGCCAGAAAACACTGAGGACATGTTAGCTAAAAATTCCGATTTCCATTTTGAAATGGTAACCGCATTAACTTCAAATTTTTGAGCCAATTGAGCCAATGTCATCTGGTCTTTGATTGCTTCAAGGGCCACCTTGGCCTTGAATTCCGGAGTGAATTTCCGTCTTGTTTGTTTTTTCATATCGGGTAGTTAAAATTACACTTTTTTTTAACTTAACCCTTGGTCCAAGATTTAGGGAGTGTTACAGGTATCGGGTTGTGCGGTTTTTAATTGTGCTTGCAAATTGCGTTGGCTATTCCATTATTTCTTGTGCTGTTTTGTTAAAATCATTTATTGTCAGGCTGCTTCTAAGTTCTGAAAATTTTGCATATCGGAAAACACGATTGCCACCAACTGCCGTTTCAATTCTATTCGTTAAAAGCTTTTTATTGTTCAATGAGAAAACA
>CAMCTV010000087.1 GCA_945878635.1 Chryseobacterium gleum
TAATTCCAGATTTGGATTATCCAAGAGATGCCATAATTGTGGATGATGTAATTTACATCGCACAAGGTGCTTTGGCAGGAAAAGTTGGTAAGTACAATGTTGGTACCGGAGCGCTTTTGGACGAGGTTAATGTTGGTCAAGGTCCTGAGCGATTATTGGGGAACAATGGTCAATTGTGGGTGTTAAATAGTGGCGGATGGGCTGTGGACAATACCATTTCTATCGTTGATTTGGGGACGTTTTCAGTTTTGCAAAATATTGTAGTACATGATCGACCATTGGATATTGAGTTTGATGAAATCTCAAACAAAGTCATGGTGCTTTGTTCGGGTGATATTTTGTACGATGCCAATTGGAATGTAACAGGACATACTGCGTCAGCCATTTATTGGATAGATGCAGTTGGTTTTGACTTTTCTTATTTTGAATTGGCTGATCAAGGTGTGCATCCCAAGAGTATTGCTTGGTCCAAGACAAGAAGTGAACTGTATTTGGCCAATCAAGGAATTGATGTATTTGATGGACAAGGCAATGAGATCTGCAACGGCTGCTGGACAGGTGATGCTTATACCGTAGATGCGGACAATGATGGAAATGTTTGGATTACCAGTACACCTGATTTTTCTAGCGATGGTATCATGAGTAAAGTAAATGCATCGGATTGGAGTACAGTGGCCAGTTACTCTTCTGGAATTGGCACTTCTGCTGTTGTTGATCCAAGGTAAGATCAAAGGATTTTTTTGTTATATTTGCACGAATTTATTTTTCTGTAAATTCATTGCACATGTCCAAATTTTCAAACAAAGTTGTCGGTGAAGGATTAACCTACGATGACGTCTTGTTGATTCCAGCATTCTCTCAAATCTTACCTAGAGAGGTTTCTACACATTCCAAGTTCTCCAAGAACATTCCATTGTATGCTCCAGTTGTTAGTGCAGCCATGGATACGGTGACGGAGTCTGAAATGGCCATTGCGATGGCACGTCAAGGAGGTATAGGCGTGATTCACAAGAACATGACCATTGCAGCTCAGGCTGCAGAAGTTCGCAAAGTGAAGCGTTCTGAAAGTGGGATGATTCAAGACCCCATTACGTTGTCTCAAACTGCAACGGTAGGTGATGCCTTAACCATGATGTCAGAGAATAAAATTGGTGGTATTCCGGTGGTTGATGATCAGGGTAAATTGGTAGGAATCGTTACCAACCGTGATTTGCGTTTTGAGAAAGAAATGGCCAAGCCCATTGATCAGGTCATGACCAAGGAACATATTGTGACTACTGATAAGCCTAAAGATTTAAAGGCGGCTGAGAGTATTTTACAAGAAAAGAAAATTGAGAAGTTGCCTGTTGTAGATGAGACTGGTCTCCTCATGGGATTGATTACTTACAAAGATATTTTGAAGTTGAAGCAATTTCCCAATGCATGCAAAGATGGTATGGGTCGATTGCGTGCAGCGGCGGCTGTGGGTGTGACATTTGATACCATGGATCGTGTTGAAGCTTTGGTAAAGGCAGGTGTAGATGCCGTGGTTATTGATACTGCGCATGGTCACTCCAAGGGAGTGATTGAGACGTTGAAGAAAGTGAAAGAAGCATTTGGTGAAAAGATCGATATAGTAGTCGGTAACATTGCTACTGGCGCAGCTGCTTTGGCATTGGTTGAGGCCGGTGCCGATGCGGTTAAAGTTGGAATAGGACCAGGAAGTATTTGTACCACTCGTGTTATCGCTGGAGTTGGTGTACCTCAATTGACAGCCGTGATGAACGTTGCCGAGGCATTAGAAGGTACAGGAGTTCCCATTATTGCAGACGGAGGAATTCGATTTACTGGTGATATTCCCAAAGCCATTGCTGCCGGTGCATCCACCATTATGGTAGGATCCATGCTTGCAGGCACGGAAGAGTCACCTGGAGAGACCATCATTTATGAAGGACGTAGATTCAAGAGTTACCGTGGAATGGGATCTCTGGAAGCCATGCAACACGGTTCAAAAGATCGATATTTTCAGGATGCTGAGGATGATGTCAAGAAATTGGTGCCAGAAGGAATATCTGGTCGTGTGCCTTTCAAAGGTACTGTTCAAGAAGTTATGTATCAAGTGATAGGCGGATTAAGAGCTGGAATGGGTTATTGCGGTGCAAAAGATTTGGATGCATTGCAAACCGCACAATTTGTCAGAATTACACACTCTGGAATCAAAGAGAGCCATCCGCATGATGTTTTTATCACGAGAGAAGCGCCCAATTATAGCATAAAATAATTTTATGGAATTGCTCAACGGTTCATTGATCTCCAATACCATTAAGAAGGAATTGCAAGCAAAGGTCAATGACCGAAAAGCAAAAGGTCTCAAGGTTCCCCATTTGGCAGCCATTATCGTTGGCAATGATGGAGCCAGCAAGACCTACGTTCAAAGCAAGGTCAAATCTTGTTTGGAGTTGGGCTATGACTCAACGCTTGTTGAGTTGCCTGAAAATACAACGCAAGACGAGCTGTTGCTGAGAATAAAGCAATTGAATGAAGATTCCATGGTGGATGGGTATATTGTTCAGTTGCCTTTGCCAAAGCACATTGACGAAACTGCGGTGTTGTTGGCTGTGGACCCGTCCAAAGATGTTGACGGATTTCATCCTGAAAATGTAGGAAGAATGGCTTTGGGTTTGCCGGCTTATCTCCCCGCTACGCCAGCCGGAATCGTTGAATTGTTGAGTAGATACAATATCGAAACGGCTGGAAAGAAGTGTGTTATTTTGGGTCGTTCGCATATTGTTGGCATGCCAATGTCGCTGTTGATGCAGCGCAATCACCCGTTTGGTAACTGCACCGTTACAGTGGTTCACTCCAAATCTCAAAATGCGATTGAAGAGTGCCAACAAGCAGATATCTTGATTGCAGCCATTGGAAAGCCATATTTTGTCACTGCTGAAATGGTCAAAGATGGCGCAGTGGTGATTGATGTCGGCATTACTAGAGTGGCTGATGATTCAAGAAAATCTGGGTTTAAATTAGCAGGTGATGTCGATTTTGATGGTGTATCAAAAAAGACTAGTTTCATTACACCTGTGCCAGGTGGTGTGGGACCGATGACCATAGCCTCTTTGTTATTAAATACCATGCAAGCGGTAGAACAAAAAATAGATTAGTATGAAACAAAATTTGATCATTGGCTTTTTTTCTCTGTGCCTTATTGGAGTTGCTCAAGGACAAAGTCATGGCATTGATACCCGAGTGGATGGTACTCAAAACCCTGCGCCTGCCAAGACAATCGGCAACAGCGGCCCTCGTGTGAAGATGGAGCCTCAGCTTGAGCCTTTGGGTCCAATTCGTTTGAGCTTGGGTGATAATCCAATTGATCTGCGTGATTTTATTGTGGACTATTCCTCCATTCGTCAAGTAATGTTTGATGGCGTTAATATTCCAGTAAAAGACAGAATGGTCATGATTTCGTCTCCCAACGGCAGTGTATTGCATGACTTGGCATTGATGGTAAATGGCGAGGAAATCAACATTCCAGTTTTTAAATCCAACAAAAGCAAAGTTGTATTTGAATACAAGGCGAGTTCTGACAAAGTGACCAGTGTATCTTGGGCGGGAAGTTTGAATGGTTGGAATAAAAGTTCGCACCCTTTGCAAAAGGACAAAAGTGGTGTTTGGAAGCTGATGATGGAGGTGGAGAATGGTGAGTATCCTTATCGCATTTGGGAGGATGGTGTAGAGAAATTGGATGCAAACAATTCTGTTCAAAAAGACAATGGATTGGGAGGAAAGAATAGTGTCTGGATAGTGGGTAATGCGAAAAGTTCGGCCAAGATT
Source organism: Chryseobacterium gleum (assembly GCA_945878635.1). Lineage (GTDB taxonomy): Bacteria > Bacteroidota > Bacteroidia > Flavobacteriales_D > Sanyastnellaceae > CAMCTV01. The sequence continues at coordinate 3,814 of CAMCTV010000087.1, forward strand.
AGAACTTTTATGATGGAGGGTAGCACCCTTTACCTTCTTGCTGAAGGTAAGGTGGATCGATTCGTTTATTATTTGAACAATAAAAAAGGAGGTGAGGGCATTGTTGAAAATGGTAAGTTCATCATTGCCTTACCCAAGACAGCATGGTCTGGTTATTTGCGTGTATATGCTGAGTCCAATGGGCAGCTGATCAATGATATCATGGTTCCTTTCAAGGACGGGACTCCGGTAATGACTCCGCAGTTTTTGCCCCGTCAGGACCCCAGAGGGCAAATCATGTACTTCATGATGGTCGATCGTTTTTTCGATGGTTCAACGTCCAATAATTTCCCCACCTTGGACCCTGCTATACAACCCAAGGCCAATACCATGGGAGGTGATTTGGTGGGTATTTCTCAAAAAATCAATCAAAATTATTTCTCTCAATTGGGAGTGAATACGCTTTGGATTTCTCCCATTTGCAAAAATGTTGAAGGAGCTTGGGGTCTGTGGGATAAGGGTGTGAAAAGTAAATTTTCCGCTTACCATGGGTATTGGCCTTTGGCATTGACCAAAATAGATAAGCGTTTTGGCTCGGAAGAGGAGTTTACAAACCTGATTAATCATGCGCACAACAAGGAAATGAACCTTGTCGTAGATTATGTGGCGCATCATGTACATCAAGATCATCCATTGGTAAAGTCCAAGAAGGGTTGGACAACACCGCTTTATTTACCCGATGGAACAATGAACACGGAGCGTTGGGACGACCACCGATTGACAACTTGGTTTGACACTTTTTTGCCCACCTTTGATTTCTCAAAACCAGAAGTGGTTAATGCACTTTCTGATACAGCGTTGTATTGGGTTAAAAAATATCCAATCGATGGATTTAGACACGATGCCACCAAGCACATTCATACAGAGTTCTGGAGGGAATTGACTTATAAGATTAAGAAAGAAAGGCCTGTTACCCCCATGTTCCAGATTGGTGAAACCTATGGCAGCCCAACTTTGATTCAGTCCTATTTGGGGTCCGGATTACTGAATGCCCAGTTTGACTTCAATTTGTATGATGCCATGGTAGATGCATTTGCAAAGAATGAGACGGATTTTAAAAACCTTGAGCAGGTAATGTTGGAGTCTTTGCGTTATTATGGTTCGCACCATAGTATGGGAGTAATTACAGGGAATCAAGACAGAGGAAGATTTGCCTCTTATGCTGATGGAAGTTTGAAGTTTGACGAAGATGCAAAATTGGCAGGTTGGACCAGAGAGATTAAGAATCAAGGCTCAATGGGTTACAGAAGAATGGAGCAACTGATGGCATTTATCATGACAGCGCCCGGTGTCCCATGTATTTATTATGGAGATGAAATCGCTATGCCAGGTGGCAATGATCCTGATAATCGTCGCATGATGACATTTGATAACCTGACTATTGATCAACGGAAGTTGAAAGCCAATGTTTCTCGAATGACTACTTTGCGCAAGAAGTCAATGGCATTGATGTATGGAGAGACAGAAGTATTGTTGAATACTGGGCAAACTTTTGCATACATGCGTCAGTATTTTGGAGATGTTGTTATTGTTGTATTTGATAAAAAAGATTTTAGTCCAAACGATAGCAATTGGGTCCAAGTAAACTTGCCCGTTCAATGGAGAGGTAAGTTTTTTAAAGGGCAGATGGGATCGCAGTGGAAGAAAGAGAATGGCAACAATTATGTTTTGTTATCGGGTAAAGGCTATGATATTTTCACGGAAGTTTCCATGAGAGAGTTCCAACAGAATCAAGAGAAAATTAATTCAGCCCCTATGACTCCAAAGGAACGAATGATGGCGCCAAAACCTGAAATGAAGGACAAAATCAAGGGCGGAAAAAAGGACTGATGAACGGTTTGTTGAATGGAAATCGGATTTCCGATTTGTCCACCTACATCAAATGGTCTCTTACCAATGGGGGCTTTGAAGAGAGGGAATCAAGGCAAATTTTGAAATGGCTATTGGAAGATTTACTCCAAAAGCCTTATGTTGAGCTGATCTTGGATCAACATCAAACTGTATCGGAGTCGGAGATTTTGCGTTTGCATTTCAAATTAAAGCGTATTCTAGCTAAAGAGCCCATACAGTATGTACTGGGTTATGCTTGGTTCATGGGTAAGCGATTTGAAGTCAGCCCTGCTGTTCTCATTCCAAGACCAGAAACTGAGGAGTTGGTTGGTGAAGTTCTTCGTCGTATCCAACATAAAACAAGCGGGCACTTAATCGATTTCGGTACGGGGTCGGGTTGTATTCCAATTGTCATAAAGAACAATATGTCTCAATGGCATGTTTCAGCATTGGACCTGAGCGCAGAGGCATTGAGTGTTGCTCAGAAGAATGCTGTTGCGAATCATGCACAAATAGATTTCTTTCAAGACGATATTTTAAAATTAGAAAATGCAAAAGGAGAAGTGAATGTCATTGTAAGCAATCCCCCTTATGTGTTGATGAGTGATCAAGCACAAATGCAAAAGCAAGTTTTGGAACATGAACCGCATTTGGCCTTGTTTGTTCCGGACAATGACCCCTGTTTGTTTTATCGAAAGATTGTTGAATGGTCTCTGGGACACCTGTGCTCTGAAGGTTTGATTGCTTTTGAGGTTCATGAGGAACACGCATCCAGCGTTACTGACTTGCTGTCAAATGCGGGATTTCAAGTTGAGATAAAAAAGGATTTACAGGATAAGGATAGATTTGTTTTTGGCACTCGATAGATATTCCTAACTTTACATCATGATAGTTTCTCCTTCTGTTTTATCCGCTGATTTTGCCAACTTGGAGCGTGATGTAAAAATGATTAACCAATCCAATGCAGAGTGGTTGCACATTGACATTATGGATGGTGTATTTGTTCCCAATATTTCATTTGGAATTCCTGTTACGCAAGCAATTTCCAAACATTGCACCAAGGTGATGGATGTTCATTTGATGATCGTTCATCCAGATCAATACATTGCGGCATTTAAAGAAGCGGGAGCGGACATTTTAACTGTGCATTATGAGGCGTGTACGCATTTGCACCGAACCATACAGAACATTAAATCTCACGGCATGAAAGCAGGTGTTGCCATTAATCCGCACACACCAGTGTCGGTGCTAGAGGATGTATTGCAAGATTTGGATTTGGTATTGGTCATGTCAGTGAATCCTGGTTTTGGAGGACAGTCCTTCATCCCCAGAACATTGGATAAGGTCAAGGCATTAAAGAGAATGATAGTAGAACGTGGATGTTCAACATTGATTGAGATAGATGGAGGAGTCAATGCGGATAATGCAGTGGATTTGAAGAAGGCAGGTGCAGATGTTGTGGTAGCAGGTAATTTTGTTTTTAAACACAACAATCCAATCGAGGCAATTGATAGTATTTACAGTATATAAACTTTTGAGAGTATGGCAAATGTTTTTAAATTAAGGGTTATTATTGATACGGAGGAGGATGTGTTTCGTGACATCGAAATGTCACACCAGTCCAGTTTTCATCAATTGCATGAAACCATACTGCAGTCTTTTCAGTTTGAGAAAGGTGAAATGGCCAGTTTCTATTTGAGTAATGATGAATGGGAAAAAGGATTGGAGATTCCTCTGATGGATATGGGTGAGGGTGTTGTTTCAATGGAGAATGCTTTGCTATCTGAAATGCTTCAATCCGTTGGTAATAAAGTTTTATATGTTTACGATTTTCTTCGCATGTGGATATTTTATGTCGAGGTGATTGAAGTGTCGGATGCTGATGATGATCAAAAGTTGCCTTTTGTGTCATTGTCTTTTGGTGAAGCGCCTTCGCAAGATTCAAAGGAGATGGAGGCCATGTTTGAAGATGGAAAATGGGAAGAGGAAGAGAAGTGGGATGCGGCAGCAGGCGATGAAGATGAGGATGAATTTGGTTTTGGTGATGATGAGAATTTTGATGCCGATGATTTTGATGGGTACTATGATGAACGATAGGATCAAATTTATTTTAAAACAATTGATCTTGGGATTGGTGATGTTCTTGACATCCTTTTTCTTATTGTCTTGTAAGTCAAAAGGAGATGGTGCGGTTACGTCTGATATGATACACATCACGGCTACAGCTTCATCAGAAAAAGAGGACTATAACGGTCCTGTTATGACTTTTGATCAAGATACTTTGTTTTTTGAACTCATGGCTGTAGGAGAGAAGTTATCACATGTTTTTCAATTTGTGAATAGTGGTCGCTCTCCACTGTTGATTAGTGGTGTTTATCCATCATGCGGATGTACAAGCATGAAGGATTGGCCCAAGGATCCCATTGCTCCCGGTCAATCCGGTCAAATTTCCATTGAATTTAATTCAACTGGAAATTCAGGTAAAGTGGATAAAACCATTACGGTTTCAACCAATTCTGAGCCCGCTAACATTGTTTTACATTTGGTAGGTGAAATTTTAGGTAAGGAAGTATTTCAGGAAGAAAATGGCGCAGGGATGCACATGGAAAGAACACGATAAATCATTAACTTAGCAGTCTAAATTAAATTATATGTTGTTATTACAAGCTCAAAATGGAGGAAGTGGATGGGCCACGCTCATCATGTTCGGAGGGATGTTCGTTATCATGTATTTTTTCATGATTCGTCCTCAACAAAAAAAGCAAAAGGAAGCAAAGAAGTTTCAGGACTCTTTGGAAGTGGGTGACAAGGTCATGACTTTGGGTGGAATTCATGGAAAGATTGTTGAAGTGGGTGATACTTTTGTTGTGATGTCTATTGATCAAGGTAGAATGCGTATTGAGAAGGCTGGTGTCAGTCCAACGAAGCAGGTTGAAACACCGGCATAATCCAAGATTTTATTTCTATGAAAAAGTTTATAATCACCAGTGCTTTTTTATCCATTGGATTTTGGATGAACGCACAAACACAGATCAATATGATTTGGTGTGGCAACAAGGAAGCCGGTAATTCAGAGTCGATTGTGCTTACTCCTGAATGCATGTCTGAAGGTCCAAGATTTTGGAATACGGAACAAGGCGAATTGAAGTGCTTGGGCTTTAAAATGGCTTTGATCCAAGGTGATGTATCTACCGTTTCTACATCAATGAATGGAGAGTTTACAGAAAGCATGCAGCTTTTGTTTAAATCACAAAAAACGGGTAGTTATATCCATTTTTACGATGTTATTGTTAGGTCTTCTAGTGGAGAAACGATGCTAAGTGACAAAGTTTATAAGGTCAGATACAAATTGAGTAAATAGAAATGATGGGGCTTAGGCCCCTTTTTTTTGGTATGGAACATTGGTTGGATATATTTTGGAATCATTTGCCAGATTTTTTGTTGGCAGTGGTATTTCTTTTTTTGTCATGGATCATTATTGGTCGTCTGATAAAGATGATCGAGTTTACTATGATTCATAGAACGCTGAATCCTACTTTGAGTTCTTTT
>CAMCTV010000088.1 GCA_945878635.1 Chryseobacterium gleum
ACCCATTGTTCAACGCGCCACAAAGCCTCATTGGCTTCTTTGTTTCTAGGGTTGAGATATAAAAATTGGTAAGCCAACCAACCACCAACGACCACTACCAAAGCGCCACCGGCAATTTGAACATTCTTCTTATTCTTGGCATAAAACCCAGACCATCCTGTTGATAGAGCCTTAGACTCTGTGCTTGTTTGTAAATTTTCTGACATGTTTTAGAACTTTCGAGGGCCGAAAATAAGACATTTTATCAAATCTTTGCAAAATATGTCAGTGCTAAATCAAAATCTCTTTGAAGGGATCCGACTTTATCAATTCAAAAAACACGCTGAATTAGAGATTGCGCTGCACCAAAGGTTCAATTGTTGGTTGGGAAAAAATGGATCCGGAAAAACAAATGCGCTCGACGCCATGCACTATTTGTGTTTGACCAAAAGTTATTTTCACCACACGGATCAGCTCTCCATTCAACATGAAAAAGAGGAATCCAGCATCAAAGGTTGGGGAAGTCAAAATCAACAGTCTTTTGAATTGTTATGCAACCTCCGCAGAAGTGGAAAAAAAACCTTTGTCCTGAATGGCCAATCACTTCAAAAATTGGCTGATCACATTGGATGGCAACCGGTAGTTGTCATTGCCCCTCAGGATCAATTGCTGATCACTGAGAATGCAGAAGAGAGAAGAAAGTGGATGGACAACGCTATAAGTCAAACCTCTCCAGCTTATTTGGAATCATTGCTCAAATACAATCACCTTCTTCAACAACGAAATGCACTCCTAAAAAGTCAACATGAGCGGAGAATAAATCAATTCCAAGAAATTTCGTGGTATGATGAATTGCTACAAGAGTGGATGAATATCATAGAAAAAGAAAGAGCCAACTTCATTCAATTCATCTCTTTCCATTTGCCAAAATTGATTCGTTACTTTTCTGGAGATGTCGATCAAGCTTCCGTTGTACTACAAAACAATTATGTCCCTCAGCAATATCTTGAGCAATTGGCTTCCACCTATCAACAAGATTGGCATGCTGAAAGAACCAGCATAGGACCGCACAAGGATGATTTGCTGTTTCAATTGGATGGTCATCTCATCAGAAAAATGGGATCACAAGGTCAACAGAAGACTTTTGTTTTGGCTCTAAAATTGGCCCAGTTGCTGTTCATACAAGATTTCGCGCAGAAAGATCCATTGTTGCTTTTGGATGATATACATGACAAGTTAGACTCCCAAAGACTTTCCAATCTGTTCTCATGGCTGAATGACAATATATATGGACAGGTCATTATTACCGATACAGACAGCGATAGAATTCCGAGTATCTTAGCCTCAATGAATGCGCCTTTTTCCAAAATACACTTTTCATGAGTAGAGACTTTAATAACCAGCCCATTGGCGCCATCATCAAGGAATGGATCAAGCAACGTGGATTGGAAAAGAAGATGATGCGCGTTGATGCCATCACAACATACCGCGAAGTTGTGGGTGAATTCATTAGCAAGCACACGACCAAAGCTGAAATTTTTGGAAAAACACTGAGCGTAAGCATAGACAGCGGTGTCATCAAACAAGAACTCAGCATGAATCGACAAAACGTCGTGCAACAAATCAATGAAAAAATGGGTCAACAAATTATTGACCGATTGGAAATTTGGTAGTTGTACAATGCTTTTTGTTTTAATATTGAAGCTGACATTATGAAAAAACTAGTTTACAGTCATCCCAGAAAGGTTGTTTTGTTTGCGGTAATCATCGCTGCAGGATTGTTTTCATTGGGATGGTCTTTTGTTCCGCATAAAGGGAAATTTCACTCTCAAGCGGAGATGGTCAAAATGCTGAATGGTAATTTGCCCATTTATGATAACGGATTTTTTGTTGGAAGCGGCCGTTGTGCTGGATGCCATGGTGTGGATCCTGTTGGATTTGCCAACATAACAGCTGAAGGTGAATTGGTCAATCCTACCGAGAACTGGCGTGCGACCATAATGGCCAATTCCGCTAAAGATCCATTTTGGAGAGCCAAGCTTTCTCATGAAATGGCCGTCAATCCTGGACATGCGCAAGAATTGGTCAACAAATGCACCAGTTGTCATGCGCCGATTGGCCGTTACACCAACTTATTCAACGGAATAGAAGATTACGACATCACGCAATTACCCAATGATTCAATGGCCCGTGACGGAGTTAATTGCAGCGCTTGTCACCAGCAGAGAATGGACCAAGTAGGCAAAGATTTTTCAGGTGACCTGCACTTTCATACTGACACCATTTGGGGTCCTTACGTCAGCGAAGAACAAGATTTCCCCATTTTCTACCAAGCCATGCAAAGTTTTGTGGGTTATACACCTGTGGGCAGTCATACTTTTTCTAAGTCTGAGACATGCGCCGGATGTCACACGCTTTCAACGCATGTGGCTGACCTAGAAGGAAACTACACAGGCAGCAACTTCATTGAACAAGCCACCTATCATGAATGGTTGAATTCATCCTACAAAACCAGCAATGACCCTGCCATTCACCAAGAATGCCAAGATTGTCATATGCCCAAGTTAGACGAACCCATTGTGATTGCCTCAGGGTACTCCTTTTTACCAGGAAGACAACCTTATGCGCAACACTGGTTGGTAGGAGGAAATACGTTCATGCTTGAGCTGATGAAAAACAATATTAAGGCCTTAGACATTACAGCAAATGCAGGTCACTTCAATACTGTCATCGCAAGAACGCAAGATCAACTTCGTTATCAAACTGCAGAAGTAACGCTCAATACAGGTGTTATAGACCAAGACACCGCACGTTTTGAAGTAAATATTAGAAACCTTGCTGGTCATAAATTTCCAAGCGGATACCCAGCAAGAAGAGCATTTGTAGAATTTGTCATAACAGACAACAACGGCCAAGAAGTTTTTAGATCCGGAGGTGTAGACAATGACTACCGAGTGATTGGCGAGAACAGCACCTATGAACCCCATTACAACATGATTAACGCACCGGAACAAGTGCAGATTTATGAAATGGTAATGGCTGATGTCAATGGAGATGTTACAACAGTTCTCGAGCGTGCCGATGACTATCTCAAAGACAACAGACTTACTCCTTTGGGCTTTTCGACTCAAGTTGGCGGGTTGTATGATACTACAAAAATTGTAGGCGCAAACTGGGATGTTGATTTTAATAAAAACAACGGTGAAGAAGGAACAGGTGCTGACATCATCCACTTCCACATTCCCATTCAGAATTTTGGTTCAGGCGATTACCATGTTACCGCACGTTTGCTTTACCAAACTGCCCCACCCAAGTACATGGATGAAATGTTTGCCTTTGACACACCGGAAATCAACACCTGGAGAAACATGTATTTGGAACAAGGTCCTGCACCTTTCGAAGTAGCATTGCAAGAAACCAACTTTACCCATGTTGGTGTAGGTGAAATCAAAGCCAGGCCAAGTATTTTCCCAAATCCTAGCTACAATGGTTGGATTACATTAAACAATCCGGGCGTATTGGTTCAGTCAGTTGACATTTACAGCAACGAAGGAAAATTAATCACCACCAAATGGATCAAAGGAAATGTGCAACAGATAGAGTTGCCTGAATCCAAAGGAACATATCTATTGGTGTTGCGCGGATTAAATGAAAAACGATTGGTGAAAGTTGTAAGAGAATAATGGCTCTTGCGTTCACTGTTCTTATCTTAGCCCCATGCAAAAAATACTGGTTGCAAACAGAGGAGAGATTGCTTTGCGCGTAATGCGCTCGGCAAAAGCAATGGGAATTAAAACCGTTGCCGTTTATAGTGAAGCAGATAAAAACGCACCTTTTGCCAAGTTCGCGGATGAGGCATACTGCATTGGCCCTGCCCCATCCAATCAAAGTTATTTGAAAGGCGATGACATAATCGCCTTGGCCAAAAGCATTGGCGTAGATGGGATTCATCCGGGCTATGGATTTTTATCAGAGAACGCTCAATTTGCTCAGCATGTTCAAGATGCTGGAATTACCTTCATCGGACCTCGTCCATACAGTATTGAAATGATGGGTTCAAAACTTGCAGCAAAAGCAGCAGCACGCAAATTCAACATCCCCATGGTTCCTGGAACGGAGGATGCCATTTCTGATGTGGAGGAGGCAAAAAAAGTGGCCCTTGATGTGGGACTACCCATTCTTATCAAAGCATCTGCTGGTGGTGGAGGAAAAGGAATGCGCATCGTTGAAAATATTGATGAAGTAGCGGAGCAGATGGCTAGAGCCATTTCAGAGGCTGAAAGTTCCTTTGGAGACGGCTCAGTGTTCATTGAACGCTATGTCACCGGACCCCGCCATATTGAGATTCAAGTGCTGGCCGACCAGCACGGAAACATTGTTTACCTTTTTGAACGAGAATGTTCCATTCAACGTCGTCACCAAAAAGTAGTTGAAGAAGCTCCAAGCTGTATCCTCACACCCGAAATGCGCAAGGCCATGGGCGAATCTGCGGTCAATGTTGCACGTTCATGTGACTATGTCGGAGCAGGCACGGTAGAGTTTTTGGTGGACGAAAAGCGAGATTTCTATTTTCTTGAAATGAACACCCGATTGCAAGTTGAGCATCCAGTAACTGAAATGATTACAGGAGTTGATTTGGTTCAAGAGCAAATTAAAATTGCACGAGGTGAGCAATTGTCTTTCTCACAAGACGATTTAAAAATCAATGGACATAGTCTTGAAGTTCGTGTGTATGCAGAGGATCCAACCAATAACTTTTTGCCTGATATTGGAAAGTTGATTAGCTATGAGCGCCCAACAGGCGAAGGGGTGCGTGTAGATGATGGATTTGAAGAGGGTATGGAAATCCCTATTTATTATGACCCCATGATTGCCAAACTCATTGTCCATGGAACCGATAGAAATGATGCCATTGCCAAAATGACAAAAGCCATTGATGCGTATTACATTACTGGAGTAAAGACTACCCTACCCTTTTGCTCATGGGCCATCAACCACAAGGCATTTGTAAGCGGTGACTTTGACACCCATTTTGTCAAAAAATACTACACACCTGAAGTTTTGAATGAGACAGATGGTAATCTGGAAATATTGGCTGCTGCTTTGGCTGAGCATACCTATCAACAAGAACAATTAACCATTTCGAAAGCATCAACTGATGCAAAAAAAAGCGGACAATGGAAATGTCGTTATACTTAACTATATTTGAAACAATTAAACCTAAAAAATAAAATGAAAAAAGTAACCTTAATTGCAGCTCTGGCCTTGGTGGCTCAATTTGCATCTGCACAGTACAAAGTAGTAACTGTTATTGAGTCTATCATTCCAATGGGTATGGGACGCTCAAGAATGATTGAGTCAACAACAGATGTTGATTACAATGCATTCACAACTGTCAGAACAGATGGCAAAGATTCCAAGCAAGGTGATGTAGAACGTGGCGATATCAAAGTTGCCGGATTGCGTGAGACCAAAATGTTGAACTACTTCTCAGGTGTTGGTATCAACTTCCAAAACATTGCATCAAACGATGCCATCATCATGTCTAAATTGAATGAGATGGATGCTCAAGGTTATGACTTGGCTTTTGTTGCGAGTGGTGTAGAAAGCGATGCCGGTAAAGAAGATGGTCAAGGTATTTTTGTAACCCGCTTGTTCTTCAAGAAAAGAAATTGATTCTAATTCATTTCAAGATTTAAAGGATCGCTTAGGCGGTCTTTTTTTTTGGCTATCCCAAATGAAAATTCCGCAATTACCATCCAAAACCACTATTCAGAAGGGAAAAGGAACATAAGATTGCCTCAACCAACGAAATAGAAAAAAAGTGGGCCATACCGGAATCGAACCGATGACCTCTACCATGTCAAGGTAGCGCTCTAACCAGCTGAGCTAATGTCCCGAGAAGGCAAAGATAATCTATGCCCATTAAAATTCTTACATATTATTGAACAAACTCAACACCAAACGCTCATTGGTTTCTAGACCTTCTTCAATGATGCGGTCCATCCATACACTGTAGTTGGCTCGCTCCATCAAAATTTGAGAAGTTCTGATAAATTTCTTCCTTGGTCCGTATTGCGTTTCAGTTTCGAATGACAAATTGAAACCCAATACCATTACTCTTTTTCCAAAACTATTCACTTTATTCACCAAATGCTGAAACTCTCCGTCACCGCCTATAATTACCATAACATCAAATCTGTCTTGCGCTGCCAAAGCAACCCCCTCCGCTGTAAAGGCAACATTGATGGGTTTGTCCAAAGGTTCTTGTGTCTCATTATCCAAATGGATGGGACTGTAATGCAATTTCACCCCTTGATAGACCAATGAATCTTCTGTTTTGCGCTCGCTGTTCATGATCTCCGTGCGCTTCTGAGGGTCAGGATAACGGGATTCAAATGCATTAGAAGAATAACGTCCTTTAAACCAATGCGACTCAACGATGGGACACATGTGGTATTTGGAATGTTCTTGCTGAGCTACTTTGTGTCGGATATACTCCATAAATCCAGAAAAGAAAAAACTCTTCCCGACTGAATGGTTGTGTTTGTAGTATGAATTGATCTGAAGGAAAAAAGATCCATCAAAGAAAACGGCAATGCGGGTGGTTTTTTGATCGTTGTTATTCATGGTGATGATTAATTAAATGTATTTAGATAAGTAACAAATAAGAGTCGTAAAAGTTTTATTGCATTTCATTCTTCATCCAATCCATGACTTCATCATGAACCAACGAGAATTGGTTGCCCGTTGACATGTTCTTAATATTCACAGTTCCATTGGCCAATTCTTCTTCACCAATGACAATGACAAAAGGAATATGTCTATCATCCGCATACTTGAATTGCTTCTTCATTTTTGTTTCCTCCGGATAAAGCTCTGCGGGAATTCCAATGCCCCTCAATGAATACAAAAGCTGAACGGACTTTTCAATGGTTGATGAATCAAAGTTTGCAATCAACACCTTTGTAGATTGTTCAATACCGTCTGGAAACAAATTCAATGCCTCCATGACATCGTAGATTCTATCCGCACCAAAAGAAATTCCAACACCAGATAAATCTTTGACGCCAAATATCCCCGTTAAATCATCATAGCGTCCACCTCCACCTATGCTGCCCATTTCAACATTCAAAGCCTTCACTTCAAAAATAAATCCAGTATAATAGTTCAATCCCCTGGCCAATGTAAAATCCCATTTCCAAACAGCCTGATGCAGAGGAGCCATTTGCGCAGCCTGATTAAAAAAATCAACTTCTGCCATGGATTCTGCGCTGCCAAATGATGATAACAAAGCCTGAATTTCTCGAGGTTCATTTTGCATTTTATCGAGCCAATCTTTGAGCTTGGCAACGTTGTCAGCAGCGATCCCTTTGTTTGTCATTTCCTGCTCTACTCCATCCCAACCTATCTTATCTAACTTATCCAAAGCAACGGTCATATCAGTAAAGCAATTCTCCATTCCTGAAGCATTGGCAAGCGCCTGAAGCACCTTACGGTTGTTGACATGAATAACAACAGGGATTTTCAAAAGATGAAACACGGCATCGTACAATTTCACCAATTCCCATTCACACCACAAGCTATTCGTTCCTATAATATCAGCATCACATTGATAAAACTCACGGTAACGGCCTTTTTGGGGACGGTCTGCGCGCCACACTGGCTGAATTTGATAGCGTTTGAATGGAAAGGTCAATTGACCATGGTTCATGGCTACAAATCGGGCAAACGGGACTGTCAAATCATAACGCAAAGCGCGATCACACAACTGTCCCACCAAAGCTTTATGGTTTTTATTATTCCAATCTTCATCGTTCACACCTTTGGAAAACTCTCCATTGTTCAACACTTTGAACAACAATTGATCTCCTTCATCACCATACTTGCCTATTAGCGTGCTGTAATTCTCCATGCTCGGTGTTTCCAATGGAAGGAATCCATACAATTGAAATTGACGTTGAATGGTGTCCAACAAGAATTTTCTTCGGGCCATGACTTCTGGACCAAAATCACGGGTTCCCTTAGGAATAGAAACTGAAATTTTTGACATTGCTTTGCAAAGTTAATTCTATTTTTACCCCATGCCCATCAATTTAGAAGTAATTGACACATTTGATTTTCATCTTGCACCCGTGTATGCACTAGCGGAAGATGAAGGTCAATTGTACTCGGCAGGAGGTGATCGCAAGATCATCCGATACCAAAAACAAGATGGTCAGTTCATCGCGGAACCATTTGCTGAAACCACAGAAAGCACATTCGCACTGCATGTTTGTGATCACCTGTTGTACAGCGGTGGAATAGATGGCAATCTGAATGTTTTTGATGTCCAAGAAAAACTAATTCTAAACAGATTCCAGTGCCATGGGATGGGCATTTACGCCATTGAATCCAACGATGAATTTGTTATTACTGGTGGAGGGGATGGAAAGATCCACTTGTGGGACAAAAAAAATCTTGTCATAGCGCGAACCATCTGGACCGGTTCAAGCAAAATACGGAAGTTCATATGGGATGCCAACAAGACCGAAATGGCCAGTATTGACAATGAGGGAAATTTCAGAATATTCGAAACCAAATGGTGGAATGAAACATATACTACGAAACATGTTACGGGTTGGAACAGTGGATTTTATCATCCTCTAAAAAAAGTTTGGGTTTTAGGATCTAAATCAGGAGAAATAGTGGTTTATCAGCAAAGCAACACAAAGCCATTATTAAATATCCAAGCCCATTTGAATGCGATTTACTGTTTGATTTGGGAAAAAGAAAAACAAATATTGGTATCCGGATCACTGGATAAAAGCATCAAGATATGGGACGACCATACCCTGGACTTATTGAATCGAGTGGATAAATTGAACGGAGTTGCCCTAAGATCAGTAAATGCCTTGATAAATTGGAATGGCCATTTGGCCATCGCAGGAGACGACAAAAAAATTCACATCACAAAGATTTGTTTTTTCGAATAATA
>CAMCTV010000089.1 GCA_945878635.1 Chryseobacterium gleum
GGTGAAAAAGTGTTTATTTCTAACATGTGAAAGACTTTGCGCAAATATGCATCAATCAACGCCATCTTCCTTCGTTAATTTGCACTATGAAATCAGGAAACAGCGCCATCATTTTCATCTTTATCACCTTGCTTATTGATGTGATTGGATTGGGAATCATCATTCCCATCCTACCCGCATTGATGACAGAGTTAACAGGTGAAAGTGTTGCAGAGGCTTCTGTAGAAGGCGGCTGGCTCATGTTTGCCTATGCCATAATGACGTTTTTGTTCTCCCCCATTCTTGGAAATTTAAGTGACCGATATGGCCGACGTCCCATTATCTTGTTCTCTTTGTTGGGTTTAGGAATTGACTATTTGTTCATGGCCTTTGCGCCAACATTGACTTGGCTCCTCGTTGGCCGTATTGTTTCCGGTATCATGGGCGCCAGCTTTACCACTGCATCCGCATACATTGCTGATATTAGTACGCCAGAAAAAAGGGCGCAAAACTTCGGGCTGGTTGGAGCCGCATTTGGGTTGGGCTTCATCATTGGTCCCGTAATTGGTGGTCTGCTCGGCGGTTACGGTTCTCGCATACCTTTCTTTGCCGCTGCTGCCCTTTCGCTCATCAATTTCATTTATGGAGTTTTTGTTCTTCCTGAATCTTTAAGTTTGGAAAACAGAAGAAACTTTGATTGGCGAAGAGCCAATCCTTTTGGGGCTCTCAAGACAATCCGGAAACACAAAGAAGTTGCAGGAATTGTATTGTCATTGTTCTTCCTGTATTGGGCATCTTTTAGTGTGCAAGGCACATGGTCCTATTATACCAAATATCTTTTCAATTGGTCTGAAAGTGAGATTGGATATTCTTTGGCTGCGGTGGGCTTTATGGCCGCATTGGTGCAAGGATATTTAATCAGAAAAATCAATCCAAAATTGGGCAATAAAAAAAGCATTGTCCTTGGCATTTTGCTTTACACTTCAGGACTGGTTTTATTTTCATTGGCCAATGAAGGTTGGATGATGTATGCCATTTTGATACCCTATTGCTTGGGAGGGATCACCATTCCAGCCATGCAAAGTGAAATGGCCAAATATGTTCCCGCCAATGAGCAAGGCGAATTGCAAGGCGCATTGACCGCTGTAAACAGCATCACGGCCATTATCGGGCCCGTTTCCATGACCACCATATTTGCCTACTTCGCCAGTACTTCTGCACCATTCTATTTTCCTGGCGCGGCTTTTTTTGCTGGCGCGATTCTCTGTGCCATTAGCGCATGGATTGCTTTTGTATCATTCAAAAAACAAGGATCATGACAAAGAACAAAGTACTCTTCTTAGACCGTGACGGCGTGATCAATCATGACCCCGGTGATTACACCTATTCGTTGTCGGAGTTTATCATTCTGCCAACTGTTATTCCAGCTTTGCAACTGGCTCAAAAAAAGGGATACAAAATAATGCTCATCACCAATCAAGGAGGCGTTGCCAAAGGATTATACACCCGGGAAACGGTTGAAGAAATTCATGCCTATTTCAAAAAAACTTGTGCTGAAGCTGGTGTAACCATTGAACATGTTTATTATTCCACAGATCACCCGGAGATAGGCAATTCCATATCTCGCAAACCCCATTCTCTTATGGTAGAAAGAGCCATTCAGCGGTTCAATGTGGATGTGGAAAAGAGCGTCATGATAGGAGACCGAGATAGAGATGTCGCATGTGCTGAAGGTGCTGGAGTCCGGGGAATAAAGATTGAAGTAAACAGTGATTTATTGGATGCTGTCCATACATTAGACTAAGAAAAATGGAATACGTTTTTTACAGAGGAGAGTATGTCTTGCGCAATCAAGCGGTCATCCAAGTGGATGACCGAGCACATCGCTTTGCCGATGGTTTCTTTGAAAGCATCAGGATCATCAATGGAAAGGCTCAATTTCTAGAGAACCATTTTGCCCGCGTGGATGCCACAATCAAAGCCTTAAAGATCCAGCCTTCTGATTTTTCCTTTGACTTGCTGTCACAACACATCAATGGATTATTGCAGCGCAATGAGATATTTGAAGGCGGACGAATGCGCATCACCTTTTTCCGCAAGGCCAAGGGTTTTTATCTTCCAAAGGGAAATGACCTGGATTATTTCATCGAGGTAGAAGCTTTACCGAATAACCTATTTGAGTTGAATGAAACAGGTAAAATCATTGACATTTATACCGAAGTAAAAAAAGACCCTAACAAATATGCAGGCTTCAAGACACTCAATGCGCAACTGTATGTTATGGCGTCCATTTTTGCTGAAGAGAAAAATTGGGATGATGCATTGATTCAAAACACCAAGCAAGCCATCATCGAATCCACCAACAGCAATTTATTTTTGGTTTCCAACGGCGTGTTTTACACCCCATCATTGACCGATGGTTGCATTGGGGGAACCATGCGCATGCAGATTATTAACCTGGCCGTTCAAAGCAAATTAAAAGTGTACGAGTGTACCATGACTCCGCAAACCTTGCTATCAGCGGATGAGGTATTCTTGACCAACGCCATCAAAGGAATCGAATGGGTTGCATCATACCGAACAAAACCCTACCAAAATGGTTCTTCGAGAAAGCTGTTGGAATTGTTAAATAGCAGTATAAAATAAGTTCAACAAAAAACAAAAGGAATAGATTGTTCAAACTGAAAAAATCGTACCTTGGCGCGGTAAAAAATAATCTCTCACATGAGCGAAACAGCAAAAATCATCCTGGACGGCAAAGAATTCGAATTGCCTGTTGTAGTAGGTTCTGAAAACGAAAAGGCCATTGACATTACCAAACTAAGAGACCTCACGGGTTACATTACTTTGGACAGCGGCTATAAGAATTCAGGTGCAACCAAAAGTGCCATCACTTTCTTGGATGGAGAAGAAGGCATCTTGCATTACCGCGGATATGCCATCGAGCAGTTGGCGGAATATGGTAGCTTTTTAGAAATTGCCTATTTGCTCATCTATGGAGAATTACCCACCGATGATCAATTGAGTTATTTCACGAAGAGCATCGGTCACCACACCTTGGTGCATGAAGACATGAAGCGCTTCTATGAAGCCTATCCCACAGGTGCACATCCGATGGGGGTATTGTCTTCGATGATAGCCTCTATGTCTACTTTCTACCCAGAATCTCAAAATCCCAATCAGCATTTCAAGGATATTGAATTGACCATCCTCCGTTTGATGGCCAAGATGCCAACACTTGCTGCACAGGCTTACAAAGTGAGCATTGGTCATCCTATCATGTATCCCCGCAACGCATACTCTTACACCCAGAACTTCATGCACATGATGTTTGCCTTGCCTACCCATGATTTTGAGCCAGACCCTGTCATTGACGATGCATTGAACAAGTTGTTGATTTTGCATGCTGATCACGAGCAAAACTGCTCTACCAGCACGGTTCGTATGGTAGGTTCATCTCAGTCCAATTTGTACTCTTCTATCTCAGCAGGTATTGCTGCTCTTTGGGGACCGCTTCATGGTGGAGCCAACCAAGCGGTGATCGAGATGTTGGATAAAATCAACGCCAGCGGCGGTGATGTAAGCAAATTTGTAGCAAAAGCAAAAGACAAAAACGATCCTTTCCGTCTGATGGGCTTTGGACACCGTGTTTATAAAAACTTTGATCCACGTGCCAAGATCATCAAAAAGGCTTGTGATGACGTTTTGAATCGCATGGGTATTCACGATCCAGTTTTAGACATTGCCAAGCAATTGGAAGAAGTTGCCTTAAATGACGAGTACTTCGTAGAGCGCAAGTTGTACCCCAACGTTGATTTCTACTCTGGTATCATTTACCGCGCCATCGGCATTCCAACAGAAATGTTCACCGTAATGTTTGCTTTGGGACGTCTACCAGGCTGGATTGCACAGTGGAAAGAAATGACTGAACAAGGAGAGCCTATCGGTCGTCCACGTCAGATATACACTGGGCCGACTTTGCGTGAATACGTGCCCATTGCAAAAAGACACTAATTACGATTTATAATGGAAGGAAAAGTTTCCGTTGCTATAAAAGACACCGTAGCAACGGTGTCTTTTTTTCATCCCCAAAGCAACAGCCTACCAGGGGAATTGCTAAGACTATTGGCCAAAACCATTGAAGAGACAGGTCAACGTTCAGATGTCAACGTCATCATTTTGAAGAGTGAAGGTGACAAAGCTTTTTGTGCAGGAGCAAGTTTTGACGAATTGGTTGCCATTCATGATGAAGCCACAGGAGATCACTTCTTCAGCGGTTTTGCCTTGGTCATCAACGCCATGCGCCAATGTCCAAAATTAATCATTGGTCGCGTGCACAACAAGGCCGTTGGTGGAGGTGTTGGCATCGCAGCATCTGTTGACTTCTGCTTTGCCACTTCCAAAGCTTCCGTTAAGCTCAGTGAATTGGCCGTAGGTATTGGACCTTTTGTGGTTGGTCCTGCCGTTCAACGCAAAGTTGGATTGAGCGCCATGTCTCAAATGGCCATTGATGCCACGCAATGGCAAAGCGCAACTTGGGCTAAAGAGAAAGGTCTTTTTACAGAGGTTCATGAATCCATCGAAGACATGGACAATGCCATTGACATTTTGGCTTTCAAATTGGCCAAAAGCAATCCAGAAGCCATGTTGGATTTGAAAAAAATATTTTGGGAGGGTACGGAAAACTGGGATACACTATTGTTTGAAAGAGCAAAGATCAGTGGACGGTTGGTATTATCAGAATTTACAAAAAAAGCTATCCATCAATTCAAAGGGAAATAGATTTCAAATGTTTTGTGAAGTTAAAAGGATAGGAAACTATCCTTTTTTTTATTTCATTTGTAATGCAATCCTAATTGACTTTTAATGAAACAAACTTTTCTCGTGATTCTTGCTTCACTCCTGCTGAGCAGTTGCGGTTTTTACAAACGCCAATACACCTCAGGCTGGTTGAGAATGCATCATCAATCATCATCGAAACACATCAAACACCTAAACTCAAACCCAAATCCCGATTTGACGGCAATTATGATTGATGAGCAGATTCCCATCAGTCCAAAATCAATCATTGCTAAAATCGACACATTAACTCCTGACACCAAAGACAAATCAGTGATTTCAACTCCATCTGAAATCGCTAATCCTGAACCAGATTTTTACACCCCTCCTCCCAGAGAGATTATTGATCGGACCTATCCCAATCACAACAATCAGTTCATTCAGAAGAAATTTGATAAGCGGGTGAAAAATGCTACCCGAGGAATGACGTTCATGTTTGGAGGATTTGGATATGCTATTTTACTATCCATACTTGCGCTAAATGGCATTTTAGATGGAGAAATTGCGTTAGTAATAGCTACCTTAGGGGCTATTGTTGGTGTAGCTGCCTTTGTTTTTATGTTTTTCAGTACCTACAAATCTTTTGAATTGATTGTCAATAATCCGGATGTTAAATTCAACTCCGGTTCAAGATCAAAGCTGATAATACCTGCAGTTTTAAGTATTTTATTCAGTGGCTATCTTGGGCTGATTTTCGCGCTGGTTTTGGTCATCAAAAATGGACGAAACAAGAAATGATTGCATGATTAAATATGTCCTATCCTTCTCAATCTTCCTATTTCAATTCCAAGCCATCTCGCAAAATTTCATTTTTGAAATAGATACATTCAAAATCGAAGATTGCAAGACACATGATTCAGTATTAGTCAATCCTCCAATGGATGAATCAAATGCGATGTTTGAAAAGTGCAACCATTTCTACGTGGAATGGCCATCGATTTCAGGAAGGAATTGGATCAATGAACGTGTTGAAAATCAATTAAGAGAATACATCTGTGGACTCATCCAATCTGATCAAACAGATAGCGTTGAATATACCTCAACAATGTCCAATGCGTTTATACTAAAACACAACCAAAACACCTCAGCCGAATGGAGCATCACATGCTCCAACTTTCCATCTTATTCTTTCATTCACCAATTTCAAATCTCCCATGGAGGATACTACTATGGTGCTGCCCACGGATTTGGTTACAGCAGATACTTTCATTTCAATGATATCACTGGTAAAAAAATAGGATTGGAACAGCTGTTTGACTCGGTTGAATTGACCTTGCTTACCAATTTTACCTTGAGGAAATTGCAACAAGAAATGAACCATGAATGGGACGATAGCATTTCAAGTGATTTTTTTCTAACGGAAAACTTCCTTCTTACTAACGAAGGAATTTCTTTTTTCTACGATGCCTACGAAATAGGTCCTTATGCAATGGGCTATCCGGAAATCAGCCTAACCTGGTTGGAAATTGAGGACTGCTTATCAACGAATTAAAGACTTCAAGTTGCTTTCATTCAAGGAGATGAAATTGTCTTTTTGCACAACCTTTCCATTTTGCACCAAATAAATAGACGGTAAAGAACCATTGGTTTTCTCTATGAATTCAAATGTATTCATCGAGACATACGATGCAGGCACGATACCGGTTTGATTTAAAAACTCTTGAATATCCGAATCGATGTTTTCACCCATGAAAACCAAGTGAATTGGGGTTTTCCACTGATTTCTTGCCAAAAACCAAACCCATTTTCTCGCCAGCATTTTACAATAGATGCAATGTGGAGATACGTATGCAACAAGCACCTCCGAGCCCGTATCTATTTTCATTCCTTCTAATACCTGCTGTTGATGAGTTAAATTAATAGTTAATCGAAGTTCATTTTTTGTCCAATCAATGGTATTGATCACAAATGGCAATAAAAAACCGACCAATACAATAACAGGAACAATTCTATGAAATCGTGAAAATAAAGCAGGATGCACACCTTGTTTCAATACTAATAAAATGACGACCACTCCGAGCATTCCGGCATTTTTCATTAAACTTTGCGATGGAGTCATCGGAGCCAACATCCCCATACATCCACAATTGTCTTGTTCCGGAAATTGAATCATCAAATAAATCAAATAACATGAAAAAAAAACGAGGACGGTTGCTGCCAATTTGATCAATTGTCGTTCTCTAAAACGAATCAACAATAAAAAACCAAGAACCAATTCAAAACCAATCAACAATCGGGCGAAAATCATGGCTAACCACTCTGGCATTCCCGTATGATAACCCAAATCCAACTCCAACATTTCTATCGGATACAATTTGAGTATTCCTGATACAAGGAACAATATACCAAGTATTGAGTTAAAAAGAGTTTTAAGTTTTTCCATAAAAATAAAAAGGGGTTACCTCAAAAGAGATAACCCCCAATTTGTAATTCAGAATTATTTCAACTCACAAGCTGAAGTAACCGTCAAACCCATTGTTGTCTGGGTGCTATTACCCTCTGCACACCAATCTTCAGCATCTGCTTTTTTAGCATCTTTTGTTTCAGAAACAACTTGAGAAGAATTGATACTCATGCCTGAAATAAAATCTGTACCTGAAGTTGTAACTGTGCACTCACAAGTGTAAGTCTTGGTACATGATGCAAAAGCGATTGCAATCAAAGCTAAAGAAAATACTTTTTTCATGTTTTTTGTTTTAGTGTCCCAAACATATCGGAAGTAAATGTTAATTCCAAACATTCGTCATCATTTTTCCAATAAAAATGAATGAGCAAAATGTAAATAACTCCGATTCAAAACACCTCTTTGATCCTCTATGACAACTTCCGTTTCCTCGACGATAATTTCCGCACCGTTAGTCCATTCCAACATGGCACGTGAGATATCCGCTTCTTGATTACCTCTAATCCAACACCTGCGTCTCAATTTAAAACCTTTGCCTTCCGCTATGGTCTCCCAAGCTTTTACCCGATCCAACGGCAGCACAACCGCTACACTTCCGGATTCCGGGGTAATCATAGTATTTACATTTGACCAAAATTCTTCCGGTGGTAGGAACCGCGCCTGCCGCGCCATGTTGCGCTCAGGAATGGATGATGATATCTTATCCTGAAAATAAGGAGGGTTGCAGATGATGGCATCATATTGTTGGGATTCCTTTTGGGATAAGAAATTACCGAGTCTGGCATTCAATCTTTCCCGAAAAGGGGATTGGACAAAATTGTATTCAGCCTCTTGCTTTGCCTTCTCCTCTAATTCAATCGCCTCTATCTGAGCATACTCAAATCTTTGTGCCAGCATCAAAGCCAATATGCCACAACCAGTTCCTACATCCAAAATCCTCTTGGGTTGTGTTGTAGCAAAAGCCCACGAACCCAGCAGCACAGCATCCGTCCCGACTTTCATCGCCGCATCGCGGTGCCTTATTTTGAATTGCTTAAAAGTGAAAAAATCATCCCTCATTGGACTTTCTTTCACCCCACGTTTCGTAACCTGAACTTTGTATTTTTCTGTCTTCCGGTATCTCCCGTAAAGGCTCGCAAGGAATCAACGAGTCATGCAGCTCTTTGGGCAATCGCTGGTACCAAGCCGTGCCTTCTTGTTTCCAGGCCAACATTTCATCCGTTACTTCTTTCACTTTCTTGGCAGGATTACCTACCATTACACTTCTGTTTTCAACTGCGGTATTGGCCGGCACAAAAGTCAATGCACCAATGATGCATTCATCGCCAATCTCACATCGATCCATCACCACCGCATTCATCCCTACCAATGTATCTCTTCCAATATTGGCTCCATGAATAATAGCACCATGACCAATGTGCGCTCCCGCCTTCAAAGTAATGGCGACTCCCGGGAATTGATGTATCGTGCAATTCTCTTGAACGTTGCATCCATCTTCTATCACAATCATTCCCCAATCTCCTCTAATGGCTGCTCCGGGACCGATGTAAACATCTTTTCCAATAATAACGTTACCCGTTACTACTGCCTGTGGATGCACAAAGCTCGTTTCATGCACCACCGGAATGTATCCGTTAAAGGCGTAAATCAT
>CAMCTV010000090.1 GCA_945878635.1 Chryseobacterium gleum
CCAGCTTCATTGTCATACCACCCCATTACCTTAACCAAATTTCCGTTGGCTGAAGTCAAATCAGCATCGAAAATACATGAATGTTTGTTTCCGACAATATCAATAGAAACAATGGGGTCTGTGCAATACTCAATGATGCCTTTCATCTCATTCTCTGCGGCATTCTTCATGGCTGCATTTACTTCTTCTTTGGTTACATTTCTCTTCAAAATAACCACCAAATCTGTCAGCGATCCATCAGGGGTTGGTACACGAACTGCAACTCCATCCAACAACCCTTTAAGTTGTGGCAATACTTCTCCTACTGCCTTAGCGGCACCTGTAGATGTTGGAACCATGCTCAAAGCAGCAGCTCTGGCTCTTCTCAAATCCTTGTGCGGCGCATCTTGTAAACGTTGATCAGCAGTGTATGCGTGCACTGTGGTGATGTATCCTTTCTCAATGCCAAAAGTATCGTTCAATACTTTGGCCATTGGTGCCAAACAATTGGTAGTGCAAGAAGCATTGGACAAAACCACATCTTCAGCAGTAATATCTCCGTCATTCACTCCCAAAACGATGGTCTTGATTCCACCTGAGGCAGGAGCAGAGATCACAACTTTCTTGGCACCTGCTGTGATGTGCTTTTGTGATCCTTCCTTGTCGGTGAATATACCCGTTGATTCAATAACAACATCCACACTCATGGCTGCCCATGGCAATTGCGCCGGATCTTTTTGCGCAATGACTTCAATGCGCTTTCCATTCACCACCAAAAAGTTGCCATCGGCAGCAACATCCGCCTTTACACGGCCATGAATACTGTCGTACTTTAACAAGTGCGCCAAAGTTTTTACGTCCGTTAAATCATTGATGGCAACGACTTCTAACCCTTCTTTTTCTAGGATGCTTCTGAAACACATTCTTCCGATGCGTCCAAAACCATTGATTGCAATTCTTTTCATTTTTTAATTTTGTTTTTTAGAACAATTGTTCCGTTTTTAATTTAAATCGAAAGAATGCGGGCAATGCGCAACTCATCACGATTAGGCATATTTCTCCTCGTGATACTTTCTTCTAAGGATGTATAGGTTTCTTGATCATTGACAAGACCTACCATCACGTCTTTTCTACCTTGTAATATTCCTTCAACGGCAGCTACTCCCATTCGGCTTGAAATAACCCTATCATAACAACTGGGGGCACCTCCGCGTTGCAAGTGTCCCAAAACTGAAACACGCGTCTCGTATTCAGCATATTTTTCAGTAACCTTTTTGGCTAATTCGTATGCTCCACCACTCTTACTTCCTTCAGCCACAATAACGATACTGGAAGACTTTCCGCTTTCCTCACTGGCTTTTAATGTATCCACCAATTCATCCACACTCATTTCATCTTCTGGCAAAATGATGGCAATCGCACCTGCAGCAATTCCTGATTTCAGAGCGATGAATCCGCTGTTGCGGCCCATGACTTCAACAAAAAACAATCGATTGTGTGAGGTGGCCGTATCCCTGATGCGATCAACTGCGTCCACCACTGTGTTGGTGGCAGTATCAAAACCAATGCAGTGATCTGTTCCATACAAATCATTGTCAATGGAACCAGGAATACCCATGACCGGAATCCCATGTTCTTGATACAACAAATGTGCTCCTGTGAAAGTGCCGTTTCCTCCAATGGTAATCAATGCGTCTATGCCGTGCTTCTTTAATTGCTCCGCGGCTTTGACTCTTCCCTCAGCCTCATAAAACTCTTTGCTTCGCGAACTCTTTAAAATGGTACCTCCACGACCCAAGATACGTGCAACAGAACGTTCGTTCAATCTTTTAAAATCTCCAGCAATCAATCCAGTGTACCCCTGAAAAATACCATCTACCTCGATGTTATGAAATACACACGCCCTAACCACCGCACGGATTGCAGCGTTCATTCCTGGCGCATCACCACCACTGGTGAGCACACCTATTCGCTTAATGCCATTGTTATTCATTATCGCAAATATAGCAAAATTCCAACTTAGTGTATTTTTTACACTAACTATTTTTCAACATCACGTATTTTCGCATTAAACTACCACAAATAACCCTCAAACAAATGGATGTATCGGTTGACTGCGTTGTCTTTGGATTTGATGATGACGAACTAAAAGTTTTGCTTATTGAACAAAAACAACCAGATGGAAAAACCATCAAACCACAAAAAGCTGCGCCAGGTGATTTGGTTCAAGAAGATGAAGGTCTTGACGAAGCTGCTCAACGCATTTTGAAGGAATTAACCAGTTTGCAAGGTATTTATCTAAAGCAATTCCATTCCTTTGGTGATCCCAATCGCGTGAGTGGTTTGAAGGACCGCGATTGGTTGCGCAGCTTCAGAACACATCCAGAACGAAGGGTCATTACTGTTGGTTATTATTCCCTAGTAAAAATGGACGATTTCAACCCACAAGCCGCTTCCTTTGCCAAGAAAGCACAGTGGGTAGACGTATACAAGATTCCCAATTTGGCTTTTGATCACAATGAAATTGTTGCAGAAGCGCTCAAAGTGTTGCGTCATGAATTGATGGCGGACCATATTGGTTTTGAATTACTACCAGAAAAATTCACCCTCTCTCAACTGCAGAAATTGTATGAAATCATCTTGGATAAAAAATTGGACAAGAGAAATTTCAGAAAAAATATTTTACGAACCAATACCGTAGAACCTTTGGAGGAAAAACAAAGCGGTGTTTTGCACAAGCCAGCACAGTTGTTCTCTGTCAAAAGAAAAAAACAGTGACCACAATCATCCATCGGGGTCTATAATTCTATTATCATTGCACCATGTACTATTCAAGCTATCTACAACTCGATAAAATTTTAGATGCCCAGCATTTAGAAAGTGACAAAGTCAACCAACATGCACATGATGAGATGTTGTTCATCGTTATTCATCAGGCCTATGAATTGTGGTTCAAGCAAATTTTATTTGAAGCGAAATCTATTCATCATATTTTCTCCAGCACATCTATCAATGACAATGCTCCTGAAACAGCTACTGCTGTTCGTCGCATGAACAGAATCGTAGAGATATTGCGCGTTTTGGTGCACCAGATTGACATTTTGGAAACCATGACACCAATCGATTTTTTGGAGTTCCGAGACTTGTTGCGTCCTGCTTCTGGTTTTCAAAGTGTTCAGTTCAAAGAATTGGAAAGTTTGTTGGGGTTGAAAATGGAGCAACGCCATGGTCAATCTTACTATACCAGCCAATTGAACATCAAAGATTTGGAGCACATCAAAAATGCTTCGGCTAACACCTCGATATTGACATTGATTGATGGTTGGTTGTCTCGTATGCCATTTTTTGATAATGTCACCATTGGCAGTGAAGGTGATTTTTGGAAAATGTATCGCAGCATTTATAAAGGTACTTTGCGCGAGGAGGAGAAAGGAAATATGACCCATTTTGATCAAATGTTCTTTGAGGAAAAAGAGGGTGCTACTTTATCATTGGGCGCAAGACGATCCGCTATGCTAATCAGTCTTTACCGAGATATGCCATTGTTCCAAAATGCCTATCGCATCATCAACCATTTGTTGGACATTGATGAATTGATGGCCACTTGGAGATGGCGTCACATGAACATGGTTCACCGCATGATTGGCATGAGGAGCGGAACAGGAGGCAGTACTGGAAAGGGATATCTTCGTGAGGCTGCCATGAAGCATTACATCTTTAGTGGATTTGCCGAGTTAAATAGTTATATGGTCAATCGTTCATTATTGCCTGAGCTTCCTTTATCTTTGAACCAGTCATTAGGGTTCAAAGGTTAATGCTCAGATCCATCGATCCATACCGCCAAGTAGTTGTTGCCAAATATGACAACGACAACAGTGCGCTTATTGTCCAAAAGATAACCAAAGCAGAGAGGGCTTTTTCCAAATGGAAATTATTATCCATTCCTGAGAGATTAGAAGGACTTGAAAGATTGAGTGCCATTCTGGATGAAAGAAAATTGGACTATGCGCAGCTGATGGCCATTGAGATGGGCAAACCCATCGCTCAAGGATTGGCCGAGATTGAGAAATGCATTTCACTTTGTCAGCATTACATTGAAAATGCAGATGATTATTTAGCCACGATTCACACCAAAACGGATGAAGTAATTACGCAAGTTAATCGTCGTCCCTTTGGCGTTTGGTTGGGCATCATGCCTTGGAACTTCCCTTTTTGGCAAGTCTTCCGTTACGCTATTCCGGCATTGATTGCAGGCAATACCATTCTATTAAAACACAGCCAATACACCACAGGTTGTGCGCTAAAAATTCAAGAAGCCATTGACGCTGCTTGGTACAATGAGAATTTATTTCAAGTTCTGTTAATCGCATCGCACCAAGTAGATGAGGTGATATCTCATCCGTCTGTTGCAGGTGTTTCTCTCACGGGCAGTGAATCCGCTGGAAGAAGTGTGGCTGCACTTGCCGGAAGAAACATCAAGATGAGCATTCTAGAATTGGGCGGTAGCAATGCCATGATTGTGGATGAACATGCCGATTTATTGGAAGTGATGGAAGGCATCGTGCAAGGCCGATTACTCAATGGAGGACAATCGTGTATCGCAGCGAAACGAATATTGGTGCATGAATCGCGTTGGCACGAAGTACAACTGGCCATTACAGAGCGGATCAAGAATTTGAAGAGTGGTGACCCACTGGAACAAGACACTTTCATCGGTCCATTGGTTAATTTGGATGCTGCTGAACAAATCGAAAAACAATACCAAAGAGGAATTCAGCAAGGTGCTGAAGTAATTGTTCCATTGCAAAGATCTGGGGCTATGGTTACACCTGGAATTGTACTATTGAACAATGCCCAAAATGTATTGTGGCAAGAAGAGACCTTTGGTCCGTTGGTGGTTTTCATGAAATGGCAGGATATGAAAGATTGTCTCAAGCTTCGTGCGCATGATCATTATGCTTTGGGTACTTGTATTTATACCGCTGAGCCCGAGAAATGGATAAAGAGAATCCACCACATTCAAGAACCAATGATTGTCTTCAACAACATCGTTAAAAGCGCTCCTCACCTGCCCTTTGGTGGAATTAAAAAATCGGGTTACGGAACGGAACTAGGAAAAGATGGTATCTTATCTTTCACTTTTCCGCAGGTGATTGTGCTTTAAAGCAACTTACTTAAAATTCTGAACCTTCACCTCCTTGCCATTGACCCAAGTGCTTTCCTTGATCAATTTCCCAGATTCATTGTAATCTGAGCAAACACCATTTTCTTTTCCCTTGGTGTAATATTGAACCGACTTGGTGTTGCCATTCTCGAAATAATACACCCACTTTCCATCTTCCAACATGTTCTTGTAATTACCCTCCCACTGAATTTTCCCGTTAGGAAAGTATACTTCTTCGCGCATCATCTTATCCGTTTTGCTATCAAAGAAGATAATCACATAAGGCTTGCCATTGGGGTGTTTGCGCATGATCTCTCTTTTCCAAGTTGGATCAATTTGAAAAGACATCAACAAAACAAAAACAATGGCGGTGAGAACAACAGACAATAATTTTCTGAGCATGAGTATCCAATTTTCTAAAAAGAAACAAGGACCGAGCCACAAAACCCGGTCCTTGTCCAATCCAATTAAAATTTAACGGTATCAGATTGCGGAGCTGCGGATCCTCCCGGCACCTGTGGTTTTGTAGTGTCCTGAATGGACTTGGGCTTTTGAACAGGACGTGGTCTTCTGTCTTCCACCTCAAATCCCAACTCCTTCAACAAATTCTCTTGGTTGGCTTTCCATTCTTTTGCTTTAGCATTGTTGGGATCCACTTGCAAAATCTTCTCAATCATGCGGTCATTGACCTGCATGCGCATTTGCATATCGCGCTCCATCATCGCCTGCTTGTCTTTGTCCAATGATTGGAAGAAATCAATTTCTTGTTGATTCAACTGAACCAACTTTTCAGACAATTCCAAACCTTTTTCTTTTTTACCTGCATCGAAATACAACTCAGTCAATCTCCAAAGAATCTGTGGCTGCTCAAATGGGGCCAATTGTTCAGGAATCACCGCCATGCACTTGTCCAACACCTCCGCGGCTTTGTCCTTCTTGCCTTCGTCGATCAACTGCTCTGCTAAGTGAGAGAATTGCAAACGAAGGTTAGCGGTCATTCGGCGGTTGTTCTCATCCAAATAGATATCACTCTTGTCCATGTTGCCCCATTGGAACTTGGTCATCATGTTATTGTACATGATATCACTATTCACGCCACCGTCCACATAAGGATTGGTGGCACGCTTGTGCAATATGGGTGTAAAGCGGTAAGCCAAACCTTCCAATTGGAAGTATTGCTCCAATCCCATGTAGGTGTCACTACCGGTAGTTACCGCAAAGTAAACTGGACGATCCCAATCCATGTTGTTCAATAAGTCCAAAATCATCATTTGCGATTTGGTCAAATATCTTCTTGGACGTCCGCGCTCATCGGTGATTTGGAAAGCGATGGTTTTCACCAAGCTATCTCCTTCATTCATCATTCCTCTGAACTTTTCAGCCTTTGTAGAATCAACATTGATGTAAAAACGATGATTGGGGAAGTAGTTCACAAAACGAGAACCAAAATCCAACATGTCCTTTTTGTCATCGCTTTGAACAAACTGCATGGCTTGTTTCAAATTCATATAACCAGGCTTTTCTTCATCCGTTTGGATGTAGACAACATCACGTGTTCCCTGACGGTATTTCTGCTCGTTCATGCTGAACGGAACAGGCGCACTCTCATAAGCTCTGCGCTTTTGTTGGTCAATGTACCAATCGGTATTCAATAAGGACATATTCACCACACGAACATCCGTTCTGATACCTTCTACTTCCTGCGCATACCATAATGGGAATGTATCGTTGTCACCATTGGTGAAGACGATGGCGTTGGGAGCCAAACTTTGCAGGTAGTTGATGGCCATCGCCAAACCTGTCTCTCTGCCAGCACGGTTATGATCGTCCCATCCTTCTTTGGCCATTAAAAAAGGAACAGGCAAGGTCATTGCAATCACCACAAAAGATTTCATCATGGCCGACACTTTTAACTCTTGAAGAATCCAAGCCAACCCCATCCAAATACCTCCAATCACCAATATGGCAATCAAACTGTAAGACAATCCATGTCCTGAACCACTTACAATTTCCAACACATAAAATACAGCAGCCGTTCCACCCGCATAGGTGAAGATTTTGGTCAATGATTTTTGTGTCAATTGCGTTGCGAAATAATACAACGCATAAACACCCAATCCAATCCAAATGGCAAAGGCATAGAACGAACCAGCATAGGCATAATCACGCTCACGGGGTTGCAATGGCGTTTGGTTCAAATAAATCAAAATCGCAAAACCAGTCAATGCAAACAAAAGTCCGACCACGATAAAGTCTTTGTAGTTCTTGATCATTTGATAAATCAATCCAAACAATCCCAAAATGAAAGGCAAGAAATAATAAAAATTGCGGGCCTTGTTGTTCTTCTCCATTTCGGGAAGTTTCTCCATGTTGCCCAAACGCGCTTCATCCACCATGGAGATTCCGCTCATCCAGTTGCCATCCAAGAAATCACCGTTGCCTTGGCTGTCGTCCTGGCGACCAGCGAAGTTCCACATGAAGTAGCGCCAGTACATGAAGTTGATTTGATAATCCATCATGAAACGATAATCTTCACCTGCAGTAGGTTTCATGTCATCGTACAAACGGTCCAAAGAACGCATCATCATGTTCAACTCTTGCTTGGATTTGGCTTGATTCAATTGAGCCTCCATTTGCGCAATCTGTTGCTCTTTTCTTCTGATCTTCTCCTCGCCGCTCTCTGTGTTCCAGTCGTGGTAGTTGGACCACTTCTTATATTCTTGAACGTGGCTGGGTTGATTACTATGCATGCGAGGTAAGAATCCCGAAAACTCCTTACGGTAGTTCACTTTGGAATTCTTCTTCTCACCTGTCTCGATGTATTCTTGTACAACAGACAATTTTTGGTCTTTGTTGGCTGCAATGTATTCTTCAGCTTGGTATTTCTCACGACATGATTGAACCAACTTTCCTTTTGCATCGCGCACACTGAAAGAAGGTATCCACACCTCTCCCCCATCGCTGTATGGTTTAATGACATCTTCAGGTGTATTGAAATATTGACCAAACAACAAAGGACGATCGCCATATTGTTCACGATTCAAGTAACTCAACAAGGCAAACATGTTCTCCGGATTGTTTTCATCCATTGGCGTATTGGCCTGAGAACGAACCAAGATCACAGCAAAGGTTGTATATCCAATGATGGCTACAGTAATTCCCAAAACCAGTGTATGCATGGCCAACATGTTTTTCTTTTTGAAATAACGAAGACCAAGAATAATCAAGGTTGTCAACAATAACAAATAGAAAATCACGCCTGAATTGAAACCCATGCCAAAACCATTGACAAACAATTTTTCTGTTGCCGCAGCAGCTTTCACAAAATAGATGATGATACCTGTTTGCATCAAGGTCAAAAGACCCAATGACACCAACAAGGTATAGATCATGCCTTTGATATTGATGTCATATTTTTTGAAATAGTAAACAAAACAGATGGCTGGAATAGCCAAGAGGTTCAATAAGTGGACACCAATGGACAATCCCATCAAGTAAGCAATCAAAATAACCCAACGCAATTCGTTGTTGTCTTTTGTCACCAAGCTTTCCCACTTCAGTATAGCCCAGAAAACAACAGCGGTGAACAGAGAAGACATTGCGTAAACCTCGCCCTCAACGGCAGAAAACCAGAATGTATCGCTGAAAGTGTAAAC
>CAMCTV010000091.1 GCA_945878635.1 Chryseobacterium gleum
AAGAACGAAATGATAATGAACAATAAATAGACATTGAAAAGATAAAGTCAGGTTAAAAGCTTGGTTTTTCTTTTCATTGTTTTCATAACCAAAACAAGAAGTAAATGATTTTAATTGCAGACAGCGGATCCACTAAATGTGATTGGGCCCTGATTGACAAGCAAGGTAAGCGCTTGGGGAATTTTGAAACCATGGGATTGAATCCTTATTTTCATAATGAAACAGTTGTAGAATCTTCCATTCGCGGTAATGCTCCTTTGGCATTGTATGCGGATAAAGTGACGCACATATTCTTTTATGGAGCGGGTAGTAGCACTGATGTGATGTGTGCCATCATTGAACGTGGTTTGAAAAAAGTGTTTCCCAAGGCTGAGATTATGGTTGACCATGATTTGGTCGGTTGTGCATATGCCACTTATGATGGACAAGATTGTATTTCTTGTATTTTGGGAACAGGCTCCAATAGTTGTTATTTTGATGGAAAAGAAATTCATGAAGAGGTTCCATCATTGGCCTTCATTTTGGGTGATGAGGCATCTGGCAGTTATTTTGGGAAAATCTTGTTGAGAGAATACTTTTACCGCAAGCTGCCTACTGATTTAAAAGAGGCTTTTGAATCGACGTTTTCCATTTCAAAAGATGAGTTTATTTCTCGCGTTTACCGTGAACCCAATGCCAATGTTTTCTTGGCCAGCTTTACACGTTTTATCGGCGAGCATGCGCATCATCCTCATGTGATTAATTGGGTGGTTCGTGGCATGCGAGAGTTCATTGATATTCATGTTAAGTGCTTCTCCAATTGGGAAACAGCTCCTGTACATTTTGTTGGTTCCATTTCACACTACTTTAAACATTGTTTGGAGATTGCTGCGCAAGAAGAGGGCATTCATTTGGGACGTGTGATCAAAAAGCCCATTGATGGTTTGGTGGATTACCACGTCAAGTATGTTTTTGCTAACGCGATTTCATAACACATGTTGGAGGCTTGTTTATTTGATCTAGACGGCGTGCTGGTAGATACCGCACGCCATCATTTTTCAGCATGGCAGCGTCTGTCTCAGGAGCGCATAGGGGTGACCTTTACCCATCACGATAACGAACAATTGAAGGGACTTTCTCGTTTGGAGAGCCTCAATTATATTTTGTCCAAGACTGACCAATCCTTTTCAGTTGAAGCGATGCAAGAGATGATGCAAGTGAAAAATGATTGGTATTTGGAATTGGTTGCACAACTCACTCCGGAAGAAGCTTTACCAGGAGCAAAAGACCTTTTGAAGGCTTTGAAGGATGCTGGGATTAAAACCGGTTTGGGTTCTGCATCGAAGAATGCACCCCTTATCATTGAAAAATTGGGCATTGCCCATTTATTGGATGTTGTCATTGATGGCAACATTGTTTCAAAGTCTAAACCTGATCCCGAAGTCTTTCTCAAAGGAGCGGTGGCTTTGAATGTTTCTCCATCACATACCGTTGTTTTTGAAGATGCCGTCAGCGGAGTGGCTGCAGCAAAGACAGGCGGGTTTTTCTGCGTAGGCATTGGTCAAGCAGAAGATTTGATAGATGCGGACTTTGTTGTTCGCGATTTGTCTCAAATCAAAATTGAATTATTGAACAAAACATTTTTCAGTCATTAATACCGTTTTTGCATGATACAGTATTTAAAAACAGATCCATGGAAAGTCATTGAGCAAGGATTTGATGCGATTTACCACCAGAGTTCTGAGAGTATTTTTAGCCTTGGTAATGGAAAGTTTGGACAACGCGCCAATCATGAAGAGCTATACAGTGGAAAGCATTTGAAAGGCTCCTACGTTGCAGGTGTATATTATCCAGACAAAACAAGAGTGGGGTGGTGGAAGAATGGCTACCCTGAGTATTTCGCCAAAGTCTTGAATGCGACAGCTTGGCATGGTGTGCGCATTTTGGTGAATGGGGAGGAATTGGATTTGGCCCTTGTTCGCGTCTCTAATTTTGTTCGAGAGTTGGACATGAAACGAAGTGTTTTGAAACGCTCGTTTATTGCCCATTTTGCCCATGGAGTGGATTGCCGATTTGAATTTGAACGATTCATCAGCATGGCGGATGAAAGTGTGGCTGCCATCGAAATAAAAGCGCAAGCATTGACAAATGGTGTGACCATCACCATGGTTTCATCCTTGGATGGCAATGTCAAAAATCACGACGCCAATTATGATGAGATGTTTTGGGAACCCATTGGTGAACAAATCAAAGAAGGATCGGGTTACGTGGCATCAAAAACAAAAAAAACAGGATTTGATTTGTCGGTTGCAATGGACCATCATGCCGAGGGGCTTAATTGGATCAAAGATGAACAACAAATTTCTTTTGTTTCATCTTCTTTTCAAGGGCAATTGAATTTAAACGAAACCGCTACGTTTCATAAATTCATTGGCCTAGAGAATTCTTTGTATGCCAACGATGTCATTGAACAATCTAAGGTCCATTGTCTTAGAGCACAACAAACGGGTTATTCAACATTGTTGGAGAATCATACTGCGGCTTGGGCCAAAATATGGGAGATGGCGGACATTGTCATTGAAGGCAACGACGAAGCACAGCAAGGAATTCGTTTCAATATTTTCCATTTGAATCAGACTTACACAGGAACCGATGCGCGATTGAATATCGGACCCAAAGGATTTACGGGTGAAAAGTATGGCGGATCAACCTATTGGGATACAGAGGCGTATTGCATTCCTTTTTACATGGCCACAAAGAATCAAGATGTCGCCAAGCAGCTCTTGTATTATCGCCACAAGCAATTGGGCAAGGCCATTGAGAATGCAGAGAAATTGGGCTTTACCAATGGGGCAGCGTTGTATCCCATGGTCACCATGAATGGTGAAGAATGCCACAATGAGTGGGAAATTACCTTTGAAGAGATTCACCGCAATGGAGCCATCGCTTATGCCATTTATAATTACACGCAATACACCGGTGACGAAACATACGTACATGAAACCGGTTGGGAAGTGCTTTTGGGTATAGCGCGTTTTTGGGCGCAGCGGGTGCATTGGAGTGCGCACAAAGAAATGTACGTGATGCACGGAGTCACCGGCCCCAACGAATACGAGAACAATGTCAACAACAATTGGTACACCAATTACATCGCTACTTGGTGTTTGGGATATGCTTATGACATCATCGAAGGATTAAAGGATACGCATCCACAACAATACGCCCGAGCACTTAAGGATCTCCAATGGACAATGGAAGAAGGTGCGCAATGGTTGTCCATCATTGCAAGAATGTATTTTCCCATGCATGAGGATGGACAAATTTTCTTGCAACAAGATGGCTTCTTGGATAAAGTATTGATGAAGGCTGCTGATTTGGATCCGTTAGTTCGCCCCATCAATCAGCATTGGAGTTGGGATCGAATTTTACGCAGTTGTTTTATAAAACAAGCAGATGTTTTACAGGGACTTTACTTTTTTGAAGATCAGTTTTCAGATGTAGTGGTGAAGGCCAATTTTGATTTCTACGAACCCATGACGGTTCATGAGTCCAGTTTGTCTCCTTGCGTTCACAGTATTTTGGCTGCCAAGTTGGGGTATGAAGAAAAGGCCATTGAAATGTACATGCGTACTTCTAGATTGGACTTGGATGATTACAACCATGAAGCGCATGAGGGATTGCATATCACGTCAATGGCAGGAACTTGGATGTCCATAGTTCAAGGATTTGGAGGAATGCGGGTTAAAAATGGAGCATTGTCATTTAATGCAATGTTACCCAAACAATGGAAATCCTATACCTTTAGAATATTGTTCAGAGATCAAGTTGTTGCTGTAAGGGTTGATGAAAAAGGGACTACAGTAACCAAGCTCTAATTCATTAGAACTGCAAATAGATGGGAGGAATGATGGTGTCTGACTTGCAGTAAGCATAAACCATCAACATGCTTATTCCAATAAAGACGTACACCAAGGAATGTCTCTGTGAGAGCCATTGGATGGCGCTTTCGTTCCAACGCAAAGGCATTTGATGCAATGTCAGAGCCACAGCAATCATCCACAGTACCGCTTGATAATGAACCACAAAAGCGCCTATTGTCGCTCCATCAAAGTTGAATAGGATTTGATTCAAAATGATTTGACTCTTCTCCAATGAATCTGGACCAAAGAATATCCAGCAGAAAACCACAAAGTGAAAGGTTAAGAATACAGCCAACCATTTGGGAAGTGCCCATTGGATATTGTTTTTTTTGAAAAAGTCCAAACGCCATTTGTCCAAGGCCAATGCGCCACCATGTAGAGCGCCCCAAATGATGAAGGTCCAATTGGCTCCGTGCCAAAATCCACCCAAAAGCATGGTTATGAACAGGTGAACGTATGTTCTGAATAATCCCTTTCTATTTCCTCCCAATGGAATGTACAAATAATCGCGGAGCCATGAAGAAAGAGAGATGTGCCATCTCCTCCAAAACTCGGTAATAGACTTGCTTTGATAGGGCGCTAGGAAATTGGTATCAATCTTCAAACCCATCCAACGTGCAATACCGATGGCCATGTCGGAGTAGCCGCTGAAATCACAATAGATTACCAAGGCATAGGCATAAACGGCGGTTAATCCATAAACACCATTGTAACGCGTTGGATCATCAAAAACAACCGAAACAATCTGATTGTACAGATAATCACTAATTACTACTTTTTTGAAACAGCCGGAGAAAATATAGAAAAAACCAAATGCAATGTCATCTTTTTTCAATGTCCATTGCTGTCTGATTTGCGGAAGAAAATCGGCAGCACGAACAATGGGCCCCATCATCAATTTGGGAAAAAAAGACAAGAAGAAAATGTAATCCAACCACTTCCTGACAGGCTTAAAATGTCCTCGGTAGACATCCGCTGTGTAACTCAGATTTTCAAAAGTGTAAAATGAAATACCGACGGGAAGAATCAAGTGCATCATTGAAACATTGTGACTTCCCCATTGATTCCATAGTTGAATAAAGAAGTCGGTGTATTTGAAGTAAAACAGCAATCCCAAATTGAGAACAATACTGAATACCAATAGGGCCTTTTTTCGGCTGGCGTTTTTACTTCCATCAATCCAATGGCTGATGTAAAAATCAACAATAGAAGCCAACAAAATCAATCCAACGTAGTAACCACAAGCTTTGTAAAAGAAGTACAACGAAAAGAGAACAACCCACGATAATCGCCAGGTTGTTTTCTTGTACAACCAAGCATAACCCACAAAAAAGAAGGTGAAGAAGAACAGAAAAAAGGAAGAGTTGAAAACCAACGGCGCATCCGCTTGATACATCAGTTGATCTGTAATCAATTCCAATATTTGTTTTTGTTCAGCCATGTTTCGCTTTATTGGGGCAAATGGTTGTCTATGGCATTGCGCATTCCTTCTCCCAAGATGCGGTAACCTTTGGGCGAAAAGTGAATACGCTTTTTGTCAGTCATTCCCAATTGCGCCCAATTCTTCATGCTGTCCTCACCACCCATGTATGTGTACAAATCATAAATGGGAATGTTTAATCTCTGCCCAATATCCATGATGACAGCTCTCACACGAGGCACCAACGGATTGGGGGTGAAATATGACTTTTTATTCTTGTATTGTGCTTTACTCACTGCAGGTGGGGTAGTAAGGACGATGATGGGTTGCGATTCTAAGCTGCTGAGCATCTGTACCAAATTCAAACTTTGATCAAAAAAAGTGGTGTCGTCAAAATCACCGAATTGAAAGGCTTCATTGGTTCCCAAGGATACCACAACCACATCCGGTTTCAACATTTCCAATTGATTCCTGAATGTGATGCTCTCTGCATAATGGTTGTAGGTAGCTCCGTTGACACCTATGGCGGAGATGATGGCGCCGGGCTGACCATTACTGACTTTGACTCCGTAAATTGTCGATGATTTTTGAAAGGCAAATTGTTGTTCATGCAGCAAGTCAAAAACAAAAGTTGGTTTTTCAAATGCAAAGACAGAATGGCAAGCGTCAGACAAGTGGCGCAGAGGCTTGGCGTACTCACCAAATACACTCACGATTTGGTATTGGTAATTGGAGTCCAGTATGTTGCCATGAAAAATTTCGATGCGCTGCACTTGATCATCATAAGACAAAGAATCAAATTCCCATGTGATTTTGGCATTGACATCCTTGGAGTGGATGGTGTATCCGCTAATACCGACAGGAAACTCTTTCTTAGCGTGAATGATTTTGCTGACTTCCCAATCGACATTGGACTTTGTTTGGTAACCATCGTGCCCGTTGGTCTTGGCCACCTGATAAGGAAAAGCCAGCCCGTAACCGGCATCTCCATATACTGAATTTAGGGCTTCACTCATGGGAATTGACATGCCTCCAGGTTGAATGTGGCTGTCGCCCAAATGCAAGACAAACAATTCACTATTCAATTGTTTTTTGAAAAGAAAACGATCTTCCAAGGCTTGGGTAAATCCGGTGAGGCTATCATTCAAGGAGATGCGCTGCCCCATTAATGAAGTGCTCATGGTAACCAAAAACAAACCGCAAAGCAGGAGGGATAAACTATTTTTTATTTTCCAGATAATGGGCATAAGAATCTTGAAGGTATTGGTAAATGTACTGTGCTAAATAATCAGAACCCTTATGGGTCATGTGGGTGTAATCGGTGTTGGCCAATTTGGGAATGGAATCTTGAACCCAGCTGCGCATAGATCCCACACCACCCATAGCATCAAATAAACTAAAGAAGGCAATGCCATGTTCGGCAGCTATTTTCTTTTGGCTGCGCAAAAGATGAAGCACCGTTGGATCGGTGTCCCATTTGCCTTTCTCTTTGTAGGCCTTGTCAGTCATGCCTACCAAAAGGATGGAGGAATTGGGGAAACATTTTTTCAAATGTTCCAAAGTTCTTCCCATGGTGATTTCATAGTTTCTATAATCATCCACGCCGTGACCAATGACGTTCAGTCCATAATGCACAATGACCAAAGGAATGCGCATGGCAGCATCTACGGACTGCATCATGTCGATGTTGAGCAAGCTTAATGAATTTCCAGAGTTGCCTCGAAAGCCAAAATTGTCCACATAGATTCCATCACCCTTTTCAAAGTTAATTCCGTACAATTGAGGATTGCCGTCCGCCACCGTTAGCGTCATTTTCTTAAATGGTTTGTCCCAAACTTTTTGCGTGAAACTAGGGCTCAGTGAGTCGGGCCATTGCAAACTGGCTTCATTGTTATCAAATGTACATTGGATTTTTCCTTTGGAATCTGGATGGCCGATAATATGAACCTCTTCAAAAGGGTAGGAGCGGGCAGTAAAACTGCAGCGCGCACCGGGCGAACCCGCGAATACTTGCCCCGTAGGTCCAACCGGAAAAGGTTGTTTTTTATGATAACTCAAAAAATCGGTGATGCTCCATAAATCATTGAATCCGTGGTTGATGGTACTCCTGAAACCAGCAACGATTGAAGTGATGGGCATCCAGCCAATTCCATTTCCTCCAAATTTCTTTTGCAATTTTCCGCGCAAGCCTTGGGTTAGCAAATCACCTTCAATTTGAGAATCACCGAAATAAGCAATGTGATAACGACCTCCATCTTTATTCAAAGTATCCAAGCACCGAAAGAATAAATCCAACTTGCCACCTTCCTCTCGTTGACCTTGAAAAGTAGCGGTATCACCTGAAGGTTTTTCATAGGCAGCCAAAGCAGTATTCAAATCAGAAGAGGTGTTGTCACTTTTGATTTCAGACAGGTAATCCAATCGATCGAATCTTTTATCGGAAGATGAAAAAATAGAAATGAAGGCAGTGCCCACAACAATGGACAATAGCATCAACGCCAATTTTTGGTATCCGGTAAACTGCCTAAACATGACTCAGTCTGCAATTTACGGGATATTTAGAGTGAGTTTTAGGGTTGCATCAAAAATATATTTTCGCCCAATTGGGGAATGAGGAGGCGATCCTTTTGTGGGTGTTGTTCTTTGATGCTGCGGTAAACGCGAATGGGGTCTTGCATGCTCTCATTGCTGAGGTCAAAACAACCGTAATGCATGGGAATCATGCGTTGGGCATTCATCTCATCAAAAGCCTTGATGGCATTGGTTGGACTGATGTGGTTGCTTTCCATGAACCATTCTGGCTGGTAAGCACCAATGCCTATTAGCGCATAATCAATGGACAATCTTTCACCATATCGTTTGAAATGACTGCCGTAACCTGTGTCGCCCGAGAAATAAATATTTTTGTCTTTGGTTTGGATAATAAAGCCACCCCACAGACGATCGTTAAAATCAAAAAGTCCACGCTTAGACCAATGACGTGCGGGAACAAAAATGATTTTGAATGGAGTTTCTATGAAAATCTGATTCCAACCCGCGCATAGGATATGGTTTTTCTTGAAAACTTTCTTTAACAAGCCATCCATTTT
>CAMCTV010000092.1 GCA_945878635.1 Chryseobacterium gleum
TCTCTGCTGCGGAACTGAATGTTGCCAAGTAACCAATGCGACCAAAATATGAAAGAGTCTCTGAATTGGTTTTAGAAAAAGCCCAGCCTTGTGCAGGCGATAAAACTACATACTCATAGAAGTGACCTGTCAACGGATTATAATATACAGTACCCGCTGTAAAGGTTATGGAGCGTGCAGTTGGATAACAAACTGAACTCGTCGACTTGAATTTGACGACCCTCAATATATCTTGCCACTGCTGAGCAGTTCCTGACCCACTAAAACTCAACACACCCGTGGTAGCACTCCAAGATTGTGAGATACCAGCAGGTAAAGTACCTGTATATGTGAGGATATCACCTGTAGAATGGGACTGACTGATTTGAACCCTGAATCCACTGATGGTACCATTAGCTGTAATAACTAGGTTGGGATCCACTATGGTCTCAACGTTGTAAATTGCACTTAAGGAGGAATTTGTTCCTGTTAATTCAATACTTGATGCAACTTGACCATACGAGATTATGCTGGCCCAATGGGTTATCACAATCAAAATCACGCACTTGCTAAAAAATCTGAGTTTATTCATAATCGTCGTCAATAAAACAATTTGTTCAAAGTCAAATCTAGCAGACAAAAAAAGTTCTTGTTTTAAAGGTATTTTAACTTATCAACATCAAACATCTCATTTGTTAAAACGCGAAAAAGGCCGTAAACACGGCCTTTTATCTGTATCCTATAAGATATTATCAGACGATATCTGAAATTGCGAAAGGTTTTACTTTTTACAGCAATCCTTCTTCTCACATCCTTCCATCTCTTTGCCCTCACACTTTGAAGATTCTCCTTTGCAGCAAGATCCCTCAGACTTGCAATGTCCAGCCAAAGAATCGGCTGAAGTACAAGTGTGTCCTTCATGTGTGCAGCTTGATTTTTCAGCACTGCAACAATCGCCATGTCCACCACCATGACAATCCATCATCATTTCATGTCCGTGACTCTTCTCCATTTTTTCAGCAGCACCGTGTCCATCATTCAATAGCGGAGCCAAAGTCAATCCCACCAAACAAGACAACTTGATTAAGATGTTCATGGATGGACCTGAAGTATCCTTAAATGGATCTCCAACGGTATCTCCAACAACAGCAGCCTTGTGTGGCTCAGATTTCTTGTAGAACATCTCACCATTGATCTCAACACCTTTTTCAAAAGACTTCTTGGCATTGTCCCAAGCGCCACCAGCATTGTTTTGGAAAATGGCCCACATCACACCACTAACAGTAACACCTGCCATAT
The DNA here is from genome assembly GCA_945878635.1 of Chryseobacterium gleum. Classification (GTDB taxonomy): domain Bacteria; phylum Bacteroidota; class Bacteroidia; order Flavobacteriales_D; family Sanyastnellaceae; genus CAMCTV01. The sequence continues at coordinate 1,279 of CAMCTV010000092.1, forward strand.
AAGCTCCCAAAGCTTCTGCTCCCATCACCAATCCAATGATGATTGGCGTAACAAGGGTAATTACACCTGGCAACAACATCTCACGCAAAGCAGCTTTGGTTGAAATCTCCACACACTTACCATACTCTGGTTGTCCAGTTCCTTCCATAATACCTGGAATCTCTTTGAACTGACGACGTACTTCATTCACCATATCCATGGCTGCCTTACCAACAGAATTCATCGCCAAAGCAGAGAATACTACTGGAATCATTCCTCCGATAAACAATGCTGCCAAAACCTTGGCATCAAAAATATTGATACCATTGATTCCTGTGAAGGTAACATAGGCGGCAAACAATGCCAATGCCGTTAATGCTGCAGAAGCAATGGCAAATCCTTTTCCAATAGCAGCTGTTGTATTTCCTACTGAATCCAAAATATCTGTCTTCTCACGAACATCAGCTGGCAACTCACTCATCTCAGCTACTCCACCTGCATTGTCCGCAATAGGACCAAAAGCATCAATCGCCAACTGCATAGCCGTGTTGGCCATCATCGCTGAAGCAGCAATACCAACTCCATAGAAACCAGCCAAAGCATAAGCAGCCCATATAGCACCTGCAAACAAAATAACTGGCATTGCAGTACTCAACATTCCTGTGCCCAAACCGGCAATGATATTGGTTGCTGCACCAGTTGCAGATTTCTGAACGATACCAACAACAGGTCTTTTGCCCAATCCAGTGTAGAACTCAGTGATGTAAGAGATAGCAATCCCTACAAACATTCCCACCAATACTGCCCAGAACACATTCATGCTTGTCGTTGTGGCTTTGCTGAATTCGCCAGCGTTAAATACTGAAATGGTCATTTCAGCTGGCAACATCATGTTGATCAAGAAGTATGAAGCTACCAAAGAAATCATCATGGAAATCCAGTTACCCATATTCAAAGCTTTCTGAACGGTATCTGTGGTTGCCAAAACATTCTCTTTAACACGAACAAAATAGGAAGCCACTATAGAGGCCAACAATCCAACGGCTGCAATACTTAATGGCAATAAGATTGGACCCATACCCTCATAGGGGATACCTTCAAATCCACCTGTAGATTCAATCACATCACGAATAACATAGTTACCCAAAACCATAGATGCCAAAACGGTGGCTACATAAGAACCGAACAAATCCGCTCCCATACCTGCAACGTCACCTACGTTATCACCTACGTTATCCGCAATGGTTGCAGGGTTACGAGGATCATCCTCAGGAATTCCAGCTTCTACTTTACCCACCAAGTCAGCTCCAACGTCAGCAGCTTTGGTATAGATACCACCTCCAACACGGGCAAATAATGCAATACTTTCAGCACCTAATGAGAATCCAGCCAATACTTCCAATACCCTTGTCATGGTTTCTACTCCGCCATTCTCCAATGTACCTTGCATGAAGAACTGGAAGAAAATCACAAACAACATTCCCAATCCCAATACAGCCAATCCAGCTACACCAAGACCCATCACGGTTCCTCCTGTGAAAGACACTTTCAATGCCTTAGCCAATGAAGTACGAGCCGCTTCAGTTGTTCTAACGTTGGCTTTGGTGGCGATCTTCATTCCAAAGAAACCTGCCAATGCACTGAATACGCATCCTACAACGAAGGCAACTACGATTAACCAGTGGGATGATGGAACCATTTGAGACAATACGCCCAAACCAATTCCTGCAATGACCATAAAGATGGCCAAAATACGGTACTCCGCTTTCAAAAACGCCATTGCGCCCTCTGCTACATACCCCGCAATCTCTTTCATGCGGTCATTTCCCGCGTCTTGCTTGGTCACCCAAGCGGACTTGATCATCATCACCACCAAGGCAACAAGGCCTACCGCAGGAATCAGATAAAAAACATTGTTCATAATGATAATTTAATTTGGTTATCGGTTAATTGAGCGCAAATGTAAGAAAGCAAAGCACTTTCCACAATACTAATATTCCATATCAGAAAGTCAATAACTATGGCGGGTTAATTCCGCTCCAAACTCACCTCAATCCATTTGCTCACTGGTGTATTGCTCCTAAGGGCAGTATGCTCCAAGGGGACCAAACAATTGGTTTCAGGGAAGTATGTCGCAACACAACCGCGCGCTATGGGATATGGAATTACCAAAAAATGTTCAGCCACCCTTCGCTCATTGTTGTACCATCCCACGATATTGACATCTGAAAGATGACTCAATCCCGCGGCAGCTATATCGTCTGCATGCATGAGCACCACCCGACGCTCATTTTCTATTCCCCGGTATCTGTCATCCAATCCGTAAATGGTTGTATTGTATTGATCATGACTTCGAATGGTCATCATAATAAAACGCCCATCCTGCACTTTCTGCACTTCCATCGCATTCACTGAAAAGTGCGCCTTTCCGCTTGGTGTTGTGAAGTTCCCATCCCGAGGCCCATTGGGCAAATAAAAACCCTCTGGCTTTCTCACCTTCTGATTAAACTGATCAAATCCAGCTATACTTCCCTCAATGTGATTTCTAACCACATCATAATTATCCACCATTGCTTGCCAATCCATTCCTCCTTCATTTCCAAATAGTGCATGCGCGATTCCCGATACAATGGCGGGCTCTGATTTCAAGTGCTTTGAACAAGGCGCATTGACTCCTCTTGAAGTATGAACAATACCCATTGAATTCTCCACGGTCACAAACTGTTCACCTGAAAATTGTACATCCTTCTCCGTTCTTCCCAAACAAGGCAAAATCAAAGCACGTTGTCCCGTAATACAATGTGCCCGATTGAGTTTCGTGCTAATCTGAACGGTTAATCCAACCTTCTGCATGGCCTTTCCTGTGCGCTCACTGTCCGGGGTTGCCGAAATGAAATTTCCTCCCATAGCGATAAAAGCATCCACTTCTCCTTTCTCCATAGCCGCAATGGCTTCCACAACATCGTACCCCTCCTCTCGGATGAATTTTTTGTTCCAATATTCATCCAGCTTATCCATAAACGCTGGCTTGGGCTTCTCATAAATTCCCATGGTCCTGTCGCCTTGCACATTACTATGGCCCCTAACCGGACAAACTCCCGCATTAGGTTTTCCAATTGCACCTCTCAATAAATGTATGTTCACAATCTCTTGTATGGTGGCTACACCTTGCCTCTGTTGTGTTAATCCCATTGCCCAACAAGAAATAATTTCTGTTGTACTTAACAACAACTCTATCAAAGGATCTATTTCACTTCTTCTGATCCCTGTAATTTCTTCCAATTGTTCTATACTACAACGCTCATAAAATTCACTCCATTCTTCAAAACCGAGAGTTTTGTCTCCAATGAAAGTCCTATCAAAAACGTTGGCTTCGGTTTTTGACCGCTTCAAAAGCTGGGCTTGCACATACTGAAACAAGGCCATATCACCACCAATCTTAACAGGCAAATACAAATCGGCCAACTTGGTCCCACCTTTCAATATTTCGAGAGGACTTTGTGGATCAATAAATTTCTCTGTTCCAACCTCCGGTAATGGATTAATATGGACAATCTTCCCTCCATTGCCCTTGCATTTGGACAATGCGCTCATCATCCTAGGATGATTTGTCCCAGGATTCTGGCCAATGACCAAAACCAACTTGGCATGGTGAATATCTTCCAACTTCACAGTGCCCTTTCCTATACCAATGGTTTCAGTCAAGGCAACACCTGAACTCTCATGACACATATTGGAGCAATCTGGCAAATTATTGGTTCCATAATTTCGCACCATCAATTGATACATGTACGCCGCCTCGTTGCTCGTTCTTCCGCTCGTGTAAAAAACAGCTCGATGAGGATTCGCCGCGCTCTTCAATTCGCCAGCAATCATGTCAAAAGCAGCCTCCCATGAAATAGGCCTATAATACAACTCTCCTGCTGCAAGAAACATGGGGTGTGTAACACGACCACTCTTTCCGATCTCAAAATCGCTCCATGAGGATATCTCTTCAACACTATTCTGAGCAAACCACTCTGGCGTGCACTTTTTATCTGTAGCCTCCTCTGCAATGGCCTTTGCGCCGTTCTCACAATATTCTCCCATTGCTGAACGATGATCATCAGGATCAGGCCAAGCACATCCAGGACAATCAACACCGTTCTTTTGATTCAATTTCAATAAAGTCTTCATCCCCTTCAACAATCCCAATTCTTCAGAAATATGGTACATGGTTGAAGTAATTGCGGGTACACCGCAAGCCGCATCTTTCAACGGAATTTCTTTAATCCCGGTGTATTTAGAAGGCGGCACGATCGTAACATTGCGTTCGTTGGCCATTCAACAAATGTAATAGCCAAAAGCAAAAGCTCAAAAGAAACGACGGTTAGTTTTCACCAACCAGAACTTTAATAATCTGTCTCTGGTTTCCTTTTAGACAATGCAAAAAGTAAACACCAACTGGCAATTGTTCAATTTCAGCATTGACCTTCTTTCCCATTGAATCAAAAATTGAAACATCGCAAGTCGTTTTAAACGAAACAACAGGTCTTGATCCATTGTTATTTACAACAACAAAATTCTCTTCAGATTCTTGAATGTCATTTGAACAAAAAAACCACTGCATCTTTTTCCAAATGTTTTCCAAGATGGCCACACTCACCAATTCATTGTTGCCATTGCCCATTCGAATAAAAGAAACATTCTTGCTTGGAGCGGCACAAACCACCTGTCCATTTTTTCCCAGTCCAGCGTAAGTATCAAGTGGAGCGCTTGGCGCCATCATACCCGGAAACTGGAGTTGAGTTTCAGGAATCATAAAATAATCAGTCCCATTCAACCATGTCAAATAACCATACGCTGGGTTAATCGTTTGTGAGGGCGAAATCATAGATTGGAAATAATTGCTTGGGATTATTTCTGCCCCATTCCAATTACCTTGAGATTGTAATAAAAGTCCAAACTTGGCCATGTTTCTTGGCGTACTCACAAAGGTTTGATTGTACGGACCACTGGGGAAATACAATCCTGAAATCCCACAAGGCAGTCCAATTTTTTGCGCAAAGAATTGATTCAATGTAAGTCCTGAAACATTTTCAATAACACCATCCAATAAAGTGTAGGGAGCGTTGTGATAAGCCCATCTCGTCCCAGCATCAGCAACAAAACTTAAGCAAGAAGGCAATGTGCAATCATCATCAGCGACAGCATCATCCAAACCGGTGGTCATGGTCAACTGATTGCGCACTGTTATCAAACTCTCTTGTTGAGGTGTCAATGAGGTCCAACCTGTACCCAAATAATCTGATGTAGGATTTTGTAAAATAAGACCATTATCACTCTCCGCAATTCCAACCAATGCCGAAGTCAACGTCTTTCCTGCACTGGCCCAATACCACAAGCTATCCGCTGTAAAAGAATCGAAATAATGCTCTACGATAATCTTGCCATCATATAACACGATGAACGCTTTGGAATCCTCCTCATCCAAAAATTCAATGAGTGCTTCAAGACTATCTGAGCACCAACCCGCCTCATCAAAATCTATTGTCTGCCAGGGCGATGAGGGAGATGGAAAATAACCTTGCGCCAAAACAACCAAAGCTCCATTCATCTCAAAAAAGAGAAACATTACAACTACTATTCTATGCAGTCTCATCACGCAAATTTTTTAGTCCTGTGCAACAAAAATAATCGCAAATGGAAATTTTTACAGAGCAATTCAACAACACAAAAGTCCGCTTAATAAATTTGAACCCAACCCAACACTCTTCAAAGATGAATAACTTTATTTTCACTTTCCTTCATAGTTCCGTACTTTCGGGAAAAAAGTAATGTTTAGCAAAACTTTTATTAGCTCCGTTTCCAATCTGACATTTCCCATTTCTCACCAGGTCAAATCAGAAAATATAGATCATGATATATTGGCACTGATTCAAAAAAAACATCCCAATTTCTCCGAACTAGATGCCCTTTCCATTGATGAACTCAATGAATTCAGAAGACAATACATTGCAGCCAAAATGATTGCCGAATACAAGGAAATCGACAAGCTAAGAAAAAGAGGAGCCAACAACCTACAAAAAAACACTTTGAATTCCGATGAGTTAGAAATGAATGATGAGCTGAATCTATCCTTTGGCCAAAAGCTTTCGGATAAAGTAGCATCCTTTGGTGGAAGCTGGCTCTTTATTGTTTCATTTTTACTTTTCATCGGTATTTGGATCATTTCCAATTCCATCCTGTTGTTCAATAATACATTCGACCCCTATCCTTTTATTTTTCTCAATTTGATTTTATCTTGTGTTGCAGCGCTGCAAGCTCCAATTATTATGATGAGCCAAAACAGACAGGAAGAGAAGGACAGAGACAGAGCAAAAAAAGATTTCAGCGTAAACTTAAAATCTGAATTGGAAATACGTTTGCTTCACAGCAAAATGGATCATCTTATGATGCATCAACAACAAGAACTTATAAAAATCCAGAAGATTCAGATGGATATGCTCAATGATATACACAACCAATTAAAAAACTTAAACAATGACTGAAAACTTTAATCAATTCAATTTAAAGTCAGAAATCATAGATGGCCTAAATTCAATGGGCATCGATAAGCCAACACCCATTCAATCGCAGGCCATACCTGAAATCATTTTAGGAAAAGATATTCTAGGAATTGCGCAAACAGGAACAGGTAAAACAGCTGCTTTTTTGTTGCCTGTTATTCAAAAAATAACTGAGCAAAGCAACAGAAAAAACATCTCTGCCCTCATCATTGTTCCTACACGAGAATTGGCCACGCAAATTGACCAAGCCATCGCTGCTTACGGCTATTTCACAGACATTTCATCTATGCCTATCTACGGTGGTGGGGATGGCAAAATTTTCAATCAAGAACGCCATGCCAT
>CAMCTV010000093.1 GCA_945878635.1 Chryseobacterium gleum
TTCTTCCTCTTTGGTAATTACCTCGCCTTTGGCTTTTTTGGCTGCAGTCTCAATTTGCAACAAAACCTTAGCGGCCTGGGCCCCGCCCATCACTGCAACCTGCGCCGTGGGCCAGCCCACTATCAATCTGGGGTCATAAGCCTTGCCACACATGGCGTAATTGCCGGCTCCATAACTATTACCCGTAATGATGGTAAACTTGGGGACCACGCTGTTGGCTTGCGCATTCACCATTTTTGCACCGTCTTTGATGATGCCGCCATGTTCCGATCTTGAGCCCACCATAAATCCGGTAACGTCTTGTAAAAAGATCAAAGGAATATTTTTCTGGTTGCAATTCATGATAAAACGCGCAGCCTTATCGGCGCTATCACTGAAAATAACACCGCCCAATTGCATACCATCTTTCTTACTCTTCACAATCATGCGCTGATTGGCTACAATACCTACAGCCCATCCGTCAATACGTGCATAAGCACATACGATGGTCTTTCCAAAATCTTCCTTGAACTCTAAAAATTCGCCACCATCTACTAATGTGGCAATCATTTCCTTTACATCATAAGGTTTAACTCTGTCTTCTGGTAAAACAGCATACAAGTTCTTTTGATCCAATAATGGGGATACTGAAGCGATGCGATCAAAACCTGCAGTGTTGTTTTGCTTACCCATTTTAGACATGATGGACTTGATCTTATCCAATGCGTCCGCATCGTCTTTGGCCTTGTAGTCTGTTACGCCACTGATTTCACAATGTGTTGTAGCGCCGCCCAATGTTTCGTTATCGATATCTTCACCAATGGCGGCCTTGACCAGGTAGGAGCCTGCCAAGAAAATGGTCCCCGTTTTATCTACGATTAAACTCTCATCGCTCATGATGGGCAAATAAGCTCCTCCGGCGACACAAGATCCCATGATGGCCGCAATCTGCAAAGTTCCCTGAGCAGAAAGCTTGGCGTTGTTTCTAAAAATCCTTCCAAAGTGCTCCTTGTCTGGAAAAATCTCGTCTTGCATTGGGAGATAAACTCCTGCGCTGTCCACCAAATAAACGATAGGCAAGTTGTTTTCTAATGCAATTTCTTGGGCCCGCAAATTTTTCTTGCCTGTAATCGGAAACCAAGCACCGGCCTTTACCGTGGCGTCATTGGCCACTACCAAACATTGCTTACCAGATACCCAGCCCATCACCACCACTACACCGCCACTGGGGCATCCTCCATGTTCTGCATACATGCCATCCCCTGCAAAAGCGCCAATCTCAATGCGATCTGCCCCTTTATCCAATAAATAATCTATTCTTTCACGGGCCGTCATCTTGCCCTTTACACGCTCCTTTTCTTGACGAGCCTTTCCTCCCCCCTCCATAATTTTGGCCAAACGTTTGTTCATGTCTGAAACCATCAAGGCCATCTTGTCTTCATTGCGGTTGCGCTCAATCACTTTTGGATCTGCCATATTCATTGGAATTATACCGCGAATTTAAGGCACTACCTTGCATTCCCTTATTTTTGTCCCCATGAAATATTGGGGATGGCTTATTTGCATTATTGGGTGTTGGTCCTGTCAGTCCAAAAACAATGTTCCGCTCCATCAAATGCATCCACAATATGCGCAACTTTTCTTTTTCTCCGTTGACGGAACGGACACTGCACTGCATATCATTCATGGCGGTGATACCCTTGCCATTCATCAAAAGTCCGGTAACCAATTTCATTTATTGAGCACCACACAAGTTGGATTTTTTTCATTGCTCAATAACAATGTGGATATTAAAGGATTGGTATATCCACAAGATGTTGAATCGCCTGAATTGCAAAACCGATGGAAGCAAAACCAACTGGTAGAATTGAATCCAGGAAAATCAGAAATCAATCATGAGTTGCTTTGGAGCAATCCTGCCGACTTTGTTTTGTACAGCCCTTTTGACCCCACTGATTTTGCTCTCCCTAAAGGAACAGACAAAGTTCCTTTTATGGATTACGAAGAAACACATCCATTGGGCAGGTTGGAATGGATCAAGGTCATTGGTTTTTTGAGCAATCGCTTGAAACTTGCAGAAGAGATTTTCAAATCCAAAGTCCAACAATACCAGTCAAACATTTGTGCCATAAAACAACCCCAAACATTAGTTGTGGGCAGTTGGGATGGAGAATATTTTTACTTCAATGGACAAAAGTCCACTATTCATCAATTGCTTTTGGATGCAGGACATCAAACACTTTCTCCAGAAAAAAAAGGGAATGCCCAATGGGACAAAGAAATGTTGTGGTCCAATTTACCGGACATCAACCACATCATTTGGATCACAACTTCCCAGCAAAAACCGCTATTGGAAAAAGAAATGAATCAACCCGAGTCATGGCAAAAAAAATGGGGAGTAACTCCCCACTTTATCCTGACTGACACTTGTTCTTACTTTCAAAAGGCCATCATTCAGCCTGAAAAATTGCTGTATGATTTAACCCACTTGAATGAACCTGGTGTTAAAACTTTCGTAACCAACTCACCATAGGAAATCCAAATGTATTTCCTTCAAAACTGGTATAATTCATATAAAATTGAAATGCCCTATTAGAGCCATTCATAATGCGTATCCCTGGCATTAAAAGCATAAAACCTCTGCTTGTTCTTGTTGTCACCATTCCGTTGTTGTAATAGTAGCCGTTATCAACGTTTAAAATTGGATCATAATTATAAACATAGCCTGCGTCTAGACGTGTTCTCTTTGCATTCAATATTCCAAACATCGAATCAAAAATTAAACTGGCTGATTTTCCAATTCTCAATGTACCCGCCACCGAGGCCAAGGACCCTGAAGACTTCACATTACTTTGATACTCATCCGCCTGCATTCCATTGTTGGCAACTAAAAAACCGCTAGAGAAGGTGAAATTGTTTTCACGTGTTCCTTTGGTAATGGACAAGAAATTAACGCTCATTAGACCTTTGAAACCATTGAGATAACTCAGGTTGCCCGTCAAAGTTCCAATGGCAAAATTTACATCTGGCCTTTTGGTCGCGAAAGATTTTTTTACTGTAAACAAAAATGGGGCACCAATCCAAGTAGTCATGAGACCAACGTTCACTGAATTGCTCACAGCCACATGGAGTTCAGGGCCATACAAATGAATCATGTAGTAGTTGTCTCCCTTCTTGAGCGGTAATCCATTGGTTGAGAAAAAATAACGGGTTGAAAAAGTGTTGTTTTCCCAAACTTCTCCATCTACAATAACTCCTTTCGCATCTGTTCTCTTAGTAATGGAGACAACATCAGCTTTATTGACGTACAATTTCCCAACACTAGCTGACTGAATCAACATCTCTCGTCCATCATCCTTCAAAACAATTCCGATGTACTCATTACCATTTGCCATTTTTATGACATATTCAGTGGTGTCACCTGGAGTAACTTGAGAAATTCCAAGCGTTGAAGCCATGCAAATCAAGAGGAAAAAAAACAACTTTTTCATAGTATAACAATTTTACAGATTAAACATATTGAGTAAGTGCCACTTTGAGGCATTCTACCGCATTTTTTAGGTCTTCTACATTCAGCACGTAGGCCAAACGAACTTGATTCTTTCCGCTTCCGGGTGTTGCATAAAATCCAGTGGCTGGAGCCATCATCACTGTTTGTTGATTGTGCTCGAACTTTTCCAGCATCCATTGACAGAAACGATCAGAATCATCAATGGGCAATTCTGCTATACAATAAAATGCTCCTTGTGGTTTTGGACAGCGCACACCGGGAATGGCATTCAACCCTTCCACCAAGGTATCTCTGCGCTTGACATACTCCTCAACCACCCCATCAAAGTAGGATTGAGGAGTCTCCAATGCCGCCATGGATGCCCACTGACCAAATGTGGGAGGAGACAAACGCGCTTGGCCAAACTTCAATGCGGCAGCCATCAATTCTGAATTTCTGCTAATCATGGCTCCAATGCGCGCTCCGCACATGGAATAGCGCTTACTCACGCTGTCAATCATAATTGCATGATTGTCCAATCCTTCCAAATTCATAACGCTAAATGGAACCGCTCCTTCATACATAAACTCACGGTAAACTTCATCCGCATACAAAAACAAGTTGTATTTTAAAACCAAATCACGCAATTGCTCCAACTCGCTCTTTGAATAAAGGTATCCCGTGGGATTGCCTGGATTGCAGATCAAAATACCTTTTGTCTTGTCTGTGATTTTCTTTTCAAATTCAGAGATGGGAGGCAATGCAAATCCATTGTCAATCACTGCTGTTACTGGAACCACTGTTGCTCCTGCCATTACAGCAAACCCGTTATAATTGGCGTAAAACGGTTCTGGAATAATGACTTCATCTCCCGGATTCAAGGTGGACATAAAGGCAAATACCAATGCCTCAGAGCCGCCCGTTGTTACCATAATATTGGCAACATCCAATTGAATATCTTTTGAATGGTAATATCCTTTTAATCCCTCTCTGTAAGCCAACATGCCTTCAGAGTTGGAATACTCAATGACCCTGGCATCCTGCGCTTTCATGGCCTCTCTCACCACCAGGGGTGTTTCAATATCTGGTTGACCAATGTTCAGATGATAAACCTTGGTTCCTCTCTTCTTGGCCGCTTCTGCAAATGGAACCAACTTTCTAATGGGTGACGCTGGCATTGACCCAGCCTTTGAACTCAAACTTGGCATTGTTATCTTTTTTTTACAATATTACTTTAATTATCACGCTTTCATCCCTTCTATGAGAATTTCCAATATTTCTGATGCCGCCAGAGGAATTTTAGTTCCTGGACCAAAAATACCTACACATCCCGCATTGTACAAGAAGTCAAAATCCTGCTCAGGAATTACGCCGCCTGCTACAACCAAAATATCTGATCTTCCCATGCTTCTCAAAATGTCAATCAACGCGGGCACCAATGTCTTGTGGCCTGCCGCCAAAGATGAGGCGCCTACTATGTGCACATCATTTTCAATCGCCTGCTTGGCCACTTCCTCTGGTGTCTGAAACAATGGTCCCATGTCCACATCAAATCCCATATCTGCAAATGATGTCGCTATCACCTTGGCTCCCCTATCGTGGCCATCCTGACCCATCTTGGCAACCAAAATACGCGGCCTTCTTCCTGCCAATTGGGCAAAATCATGGGCCATATTGAGCGCCTTTTGAAAGGCTGGATCTTGTGATGATTCCGATGAGTACACGCCGCTTACGCTTTTAACTGATGCTTGGTGCCGGCCATAAACCTTTTCCAAAGCATCTGAAATTTCGCCCAATGTAGCCCTATTGCGCGCCGCCTCAATGGCCAAGGCCAATAAATTTCCATCACCACTTTGTGCACTGTGCTCCAATTTGGACAAACTAATGGCAACAGCATTATTATCCCGTGATACCTTGATGCGATTAATTTTTTCGACTTGCTCTAACCGCACGGCTTGATTGTCTACCTCCAAGATTTCCATTTTGGTATCCTCATCGACGGTGAACAAATTGACCCCAATAATTTTTTCTTTACCGCTGTCAATTTTAGCTTGTCTTCTCGCTGCAGCTTCTTCAATTCTCAGTTTGGGAATTCCTGCCTCAATGGCTTTGGTCATTCCTCCTTCTTTTTCCACCTCTTCAATCAACGCCCAAGCAGCGTCAATCATTTCCTGGGTTCTGTTCTCCATCCAAACAGAGCCAGCCCAAGGATCGATCAACTGACAAACTCCAGATTCTTTTTGGATATACAATTGTGTGTTTCGTGCAATACGTGCAGAGAAATCTGTTGGCAAAGCAATGGCCTCATCCAAAGCATTGGTATGCAAGCTTTGTGTACCTCCTAAAACTGCTGCCATTGCTTCGATACAGGTTCTGGCGACATTGTTAAATGGATCTTGTTTGGTTAAACTCCAGCCACTGGTTTGGCAATGCGTGCGCAAAGCCATGGATTTTGAATTCTGTGGCTTAAACTGTTGAATCAGTTTGGCCCATATCACACGCGCAGCGCGCATTTTAGCGATCTCAGACATGTGATCCATACCAATGGCCCAGAAGAAAGAAAGCCTTGGTGCAAAATCATCAATGTTCATACCAGCAGCAATTCCTGCGCGCACATATTCCAAACCATCCGCCAATGTGTAAGCCAACTCGATTTCCAATGTTGCTCCAGCCTCCTGCATATGGTAACCAGAAATGGAGATGGGATTAAACTTGGGCATGTGTTGACTGGTGAATGAAAAAATATCACTGACAATGCGCATGCTCTGGGAGGGCGGATAGATGTAGGTGTTGCGCACCATGAATTCTTTTAGGATATCATTTTGAATGGTACCGCTCAATTGGGCAGGAGCCACACCTTGCTCTTCAGCAGCCACAATATAAAAAGCCATAATGGGAAGAACTGCTCCATTCATGGTCATGGAAACTGACATCTGATCCAATGGAATTTGATCAAACAGCACTTTCATATCCTCCACGGAATCAATGGCCACTCCAGCTTTTCCAACATCACCGGTTACACGTGGATGGTCACTGTCATAACCGCGGTGTGTAGCCAAATCAAAGGCCACGCTCAAACCTTTTTGCCCCGCCGCCAAATTTCTTCTGTAAAATGCATTGGACGCAGCTGCGGTGCTGAAACCTGCATACTGGCGAATGGTCCATGGCCTAATGGTGTACATCGATGCGTAAGGACCTCCCTTGAATGGGGCAATGCCAGGACCAAATTGCTCCAAGGGATGCAGCGCTTTATCAGACATTGTAATATTGACTGAGCAATACTTCAAAATATTTTGCGTCAATGACTCAATGCTGTATGATCCAGCGCCAAAATCCTTGAGTTCGTTCAAACGCGACTCTTCTCTAAGCAAATGCAAAATATTTCTGGACCAACGTGCTGCCTCTGTTTTATCTTCATGAAGAATGTCTTTTAAGACAACTATATTGGCCCCTCCTAAGACTGCGCTGAGCGCTTGGGTGGACAAACGAAGCAAATCAGTGTAGACTTCTTCATCTCCCTTCCCCTGACAATAGGCCACCAACTGAAATGGATTGTTGCGCGCTTCCATGATGGCGCGTATGGCGCGTAAGATGGACATATCAAGGAAATAGTTTCCATTGAGATGATAGACCACTTGGCAAACTTCGGATGCGTGAACAACGTGATTCTTGAGATTTGATAAAATTTCATCTCCATTGTCTCCTTTGATTTCCCAAACTTGGTCTGAAGGCGTAAATGTGGCTGCGTTAAATTGGGACTGAGACCAACCTTTTGACTGGTACCATTGCTTTAAAGATTCCAATGAATTGAAACTTGGAACTTGAAATGAAATGATGTTTCCCAAAACGTCATCCATACCAGACCAATCATTGTTGTCATTTTTTACAAAGAGACACTCTGCCCCTCCCATTAGGGCATGCATAACCTCCTCATGAGAAGATGCATCCACCCATGCACCAATGGCAAACTGACTCGGAAAAGTTTTCAAAGCGATCAAGCCTTGGCTTGGGGAATAAGGAGAAAGTTGAAATGAAGATACAGGCGATGCATGCATGGGATCAATGGTTTGTTGACCCAATTCCTTTTGCATTCCTTTCATCCATTGCTCAAGGCTCCAAGGTGAAAAAGTGTTTATTTCTAACATGTGAAAGACTTTGCGCAAATATGCATCAATCAACGCCATCTTCCTTCGTTAATTTGCACTATGAAATCAGGAAATAGCGCCATCATTTTCATCTTTATCACCTTGCTCATTGATGTGATCGGTTTGGGAATCATCATTCCCATCCTACCCGCATTGATGACAGAGTTAACAGGTGAAAGTGTTGCGGAGGCTTCTGCGGAGGGCGGTTGGCTGATGTTTGCTTATGCCATAATGACCTTTTTATTCTCCCCCATTCTGGGAAACTTGAGTGACCGTTACGGCCGACGACCCATAATTTTGTTTTCATTGTTGGGCTTGGGAATTGATTATTTATTCATGGCATACGCGCCAACATTGACCTGGTTATTCGTTGGCCGTATAGTTTCCGGTATCATGGGCGCCAGCTTTACCACTGCATCCGCATACATTGCTGATATCAGTACGCCAGAAAAAAGGGCGCAAAACTTCGGGCTGGTTGGAGCCGCATTTGGGTTGGGCTTCATCATTGGTCCCGTAATTGGTGGTCT
>CAMCTV010000094.1 GCA_945878635.1 Chryseobacterium gleum
GCATCAGCTACTTCACGCAATTTGGTCATTTCTATGTAGCGGGCGTCTGACTCGGCTGTCTTTTTCTTGGCTATATCTAATGCTTTACCCGCAAAAGATGCGACAATGGCCAAGACGATAGGTGCGAGATCTACAATCCACAAGGTTGGGGTGAACATTTGTTGGGCTACCATCCCCATTAAGGAAACATCACCATCCGTAAAATAACACTCCCAAATAGTGGCAACCAAAGGAAAGATGAGACCAAAAAGGAATCCATAAACAAAAAAGACCTTCTGGTCTTTTTTGAGTTTTCCGCGTAATACTGTTACCGTAGGTGCAAATTCTGCCAAATTTTTCATGATTAAATCTGCTTAATCATCTGCGCAGTTATGTTCAACTTTACCTCCTCAGACAATGTAACACCTCCATCTTCAGTAGCAGCATTCCACAATAAGCCAAATTCAGAACGCTTAACAACGGTTGACATTTCAAAACCTGCCTTTACTTGACCCCATGGATCGATTACAGAGCCTGTATACTCTGTATCCAAAGTAATGCTTTTGGTAACGCCTTTCAAAGTAAAATCACCTGTTAATTCATACTTGTTTTCTCCCATTGACTTGAAAGAAGTTGATTTAAAAGTCAATTTTGGAAACTTTTCAACTTCAAAGAAATCACCAGATTTCAAGTGACCATCACGCTGCTCATTTCTAGTATTTACTGAATCTACATCAGCCTCAAAAGAAATCTCTGCATCGGAAAAGTCTTTTTCAGATGAATACATTTTAGCCTCAAAACGATCAAACGTTCCAGAAACATTGGTGATCATTACGTGACGGACTTTAAAAACTATTTCACTGTGAACTGGGTCAATAACCCATAATTGCTTACTCATATGGCTTGTTTTATTTATTTTTTCAAATATAACTTTATTTCGTTCTCAATATCCTTTCAACCATTGTTTTATCTCCACTCCATTTGAATCGCGAATTCGGACAAAATAGCTGCCAACTGGCCAAGAATTTGTTGGAATGGTCACTAGTGATTTGCTCACTTCTTTTTCCATCATGCTTTGACCCAAAGCGCTAAAAACAGACACCTGTCCACGTGTAATCCCTCTCACATCAATATTCAATTCACTGGACCCTGGATTAGGAAACAATGAAAACTTTAAGTTATGATGTTCAGGAACTTCTATGACTACATCATCACCCGTAAACAATGCAATACCTCCTCCACTTTGCCCCATAATCATGTCCATCGAACCATCCCCAGTAAAATCAGCCCAACCAATGCTGGAACGATCACCCTCTCTGATGTCTTGAAAAGATTCATCCATCAAAGTACCAACGCCAACTGTACCTGACTGAAACTGATAATGATTGATTGACCCTGTCTCATTACCAAGATATAAATTCCATTGTCCACTGTTGTCCTTTAGGACAAAAGGAACACTAAAACCATCCAAACCCAAATAACTGGTAGCTTCAGCACCTGCCAACACCTCTGTCACCAGGGACCATGATGAACTCTGAGCAGAACCAATGTTCTTGTAGTAGTTCACATTGCCTGATTTTTCTCCCGCTACAATATCCAACAGACCATCTTCATTGAGATCAACCAACTGAGGCGTGGCGCTCTGACCTAAATCAATCACCGTTCCATTGACATCACTGATCGTTTGGGCAGCAGAAAAAACTGGATTTAAATTATTACCTGAATTCATCATTCTGAACAAATTACCATTCAACTCACCTATTACCATATCCCAATCGCCATCACCATCCAAATCACCCAAAGCTGGATAAATATTCTGCCAATTCTGTTGCGATAAGTTCAACCAATCAAAACTGGACCAGCGAAATATCTGCTCACCCAACGTTGTTGTATCGTTTAACAACAGATGTAATTTGGATCGATTGGTCAATAATGTCCGATCAAAATACCTTGCTGCCAAGACAATGTCTATATCCCCATCTGCGTCTACATCGTAAGGAACAGGATGCGCTCCGTGACCAACATCTACCATTTGGTTTTGTAAAAAAGACATGGATTGAAATATCCAATCAGGATTATCTTGTGTGCCTTGATTGACGTACATTCTTACACCTTGCAAATCTTCAACACCAAAAATGGCATTGGGCGCAGAAATCAAATCAGAAACCCCATCATTGGTGACATCTACGTAATAGGCAGCTGGAAACAAATACAAATCAATGGGTGGTGATTGAGGAAAGTTGTATGCCACAGCTACAGCACTGTCCGGCCCCTCAGGAGTATCGGACAAATAGATGGCGGCCATATTGGATTCAGTCACATCGCCCAACACAATATCCTTAATGCCGTTTCCGTCTAAATCAATCATCGCAATGGTTCCTCCAGTATGCCGATTGGTACTCCTTGGATCAACAACATTCAAACTGCAATTGAACTGATCCCCGATAAACAATGAAAAACTCTCAGGTGCCTCTGACACCTTTCCAAAACAACGATTGGCGCATATAAAATCAGCTTCATTGCAATGGTCATTCTCCACTTGAAGTGACTTGTAATAATACATACCTGTGCTGGATTCGGTATTGGAAATCATGTCCATATCACCATCACCATCCAAATCCTCAATGGCCAACATATCAATGCTCATAGAGTAAATAGGCGCAGTAAATGGTCCTCCGCCCAAATCATAAGATGAAAACAACATTTGACCATTCTGAAACAATTCAAAGGATAAACTCCCCGTTTGCTGAGTTGTATTTAAATACACTATGATGCCAGATTGAAAATTGGTGTAGATATCAGGATAACCATCGCAATTAAAATCGCGAAGCAACGCCCAATTGGACATGGCTGG
Source organism: Chryseobacterium gleum (assembly GCA_945878635.1). Taxonomy (GTDB): domain Bacteria; phylum Bacteroidota; class Bacteroidia; order Flavobacteriales_D; family Sanyastnellaceae; genus CAMCTV01. Next base: position 2,834 of record CAMCTV010000094.1, read on the forward strand.
AAAGGCTGACTGAAATTGTGGTGCATGATACCAATAGGCTTGACCTTGAACGTCAGAAGTTTGAAGGAATGTCAAAACACGGTTGCCTTGTCGATCAAAAACAAACAAATCCAAAATACCATCTTGGTTCAAATCAATATTTGAAAACTGCGGGGCATTCAATCCTCCTGCCCATGAATTAGCTATGTAGTAATTATCAATTTTAACAGGAATATTATCATTCCGCTGAAGCCATTGGGCAAATGAAGAAGTTAGACTAAGCAACAAAAAAACAAAGAAGGAAAATCTCTTGTACATTCATCTAATTTAATGACATCTTTGCAAAAAATTGAAAGCAATGGAAAATTTATGGATTGTTTTATCTTTAATTGCCACCACAATAGGAATCACGTGGTTCTTGAATAAAGAATGGAAACAAATCGTTTTGCGCAGAGAACGTTTGGAAACCCAAAGAGAGAAGAACAAACTTTTTATTCCGTTGAAACTTTCGGCCATTGAAAGATTAACGATTATGTTGGAAAGAACCAAGCCTACGCATTTGATTTTAAGACAACCTGTCAATCAAATTTCCGCAACACAATTGCAACATGAATTGATGAAGAATATCCGTGAGGAATATGACCACAACATGGGGCTTCAAATGTACATTCACACTTCAACTTGGAAAAGCATTGACCTAGCCAAAGAAAGCACCATTGAATTGATAAAGGCAGCTTTTCAGCATGTTGGCATAGAAGCCAATGCCATGGAATTAAGCAGTGTGATTTTTCAGTTAGAAGCAGAAACAAAAAACAGCGTCATCCAAATAGCACTGGAAAAGTTAAAAGAAGAAACTACACAACTTTTATAATCAAGCGTTGCGCTGAATACAATTCAAGTCCTCAAATGCCATCTTCAGTCTGTTGACAAAGGTCTTTTCACCTTCTCTCAACCAAACACGGGGGTCATAGAATTTTTTATTGGGTTTGTCTGCTCCTTCAGGATTTCCAATTTGTGATTGCAAATAAGCCGACTTACTCGCCATGTAATCACGGATACCTTCAGTGTAAGCCCATTGCATATCCGTATCAATATTCATTTTGATGGCACCATAACTGATGGCTTCTCTGATCTCTTCACGGGTTGATCCGCTCCCACCATGGAACACAAAATGAATGGGTTTTTCTATCGTACTGTATTTCTCTTGAATATACTTCTGAGAATTGTTGAGAATAACGGGCTGCAGTTTCACATTTCCCGGCTTGTAAACACCGTGAACATTTCCAAAAGCTGCCGCAACAGTAAAACGATGACTCACTTTCTTCATGTGCTCATAGGCATAAGCCACCTCTTCTGGCTGGGTGTACAACTTACTGCTGTCCACATCGGAATTGTCGACGCCATCTTCTTCACCGCCTGTCACACCCAACTCGATTTCTAGGGTGATGCCCATTTTATTCATTCGCTCAAAATATTGAACGGACAATTCAATATTCTCCTCCAATGATTCTTCAGAAAAATCCAACATGTGAGAGGAGAAAAGAGACTTTCCCGTTCTTTCAAAAAAGGATTCACCATGATGCAGCATCCCATCCATCCATGGCAATAAGTTTTTGGCACAGTGGTCAGTGTGAATAATCACAGGCACTTGATACAAAGCCGCCATTTGATGAATGTGGTGCGCGCCACTCACAGAACCGGCGATTGCTGCTTGTTGATCCACATTGGACAATCCTTTACCAGCATAAAAAGCTCCTCCACCATTGCTGAACTGAACAATCACAGGTGAATTCACCTCACGTGCCGTTTCTAAAACTGCATTAACACTATTGGTACCAATGACATTAACCGCAGGAATAGCGTATCCTCTGTCTTTGGCGTCGTTTAATAATTCGGTTACTTGATCTCCTGTTAATACTCCTGGTTGAAAGCGCATGATGTTGGGGTTTATTCCAACAAAAATAAGCAAACCTGCTATTGAGACAAAAGTTGAATGGCCTTATTTCGGTTCCGCTCAATTAAAAACTGATTCACAAGATCCATGCGATTGTCCCAATCATAGATGCTTAGCTTGATTACCTCCAACAATGCCAACTTGTCATCTTCCAATTCAAACTCACCAAAAACTTCCCCCCATTGTTCTACAGTACAACATGTACCTTTGGACAACATCGCTATAGTTCTCAATTTCTGAGTAGACATCGGATTGGAGCGAACTTCATTGAAAAAAACACCCCATTGGTCATCATGCATTGGCGCTTGACAGTTCCTTGATCCAATATAAACAGGATCCAATGAAACGACAACGGGTGATTGAGCAGAATCCAAAACCCAAGTATTCTCCCCGATCAATTGCCACTTCCACATATTCTTGACTTGCTGCAGTTCAAAATACTGATTGAAACCACTTTTGTAATTCAATGTTTGAACGATTGAATCGCCATCTGTCCATACCGTTGTTAACTGGAACTTTTTATCCTTGGTTTCCCAATCAAATCCCAATCGATGCACAGGATACAAATTCATTGCATGCCCATTGACTTTTAAAACAAATGGAACGGCGGCTTTCAAATCAATACGCATTTGTGCATGCATTGAAAGGGCAAACAATCCTGAAACAAATAACAACAACCAACGACTAATCATGATTCCAACCAGTTGATGCCTTTTTTCAATGCTTGCAATGTTTGATGCTCCGGAGTTCCTTCTTGGGAAATAAAATTGTACTTCCATGAAGCATACTCTGGGAGACTCATGAGAATAGACTCAATGCGACCACCTGTCTCCAAACCAAATCTGGTTCCACGGTCATATACCAAGTTGAACTCAACATATCTACCGCGGCGCATCAACTGCCATTCCTTTTGCTGATCTGTGTATTGAATCCCCTTGTATTTGTTCATCAAAGGAACATAAACATCCACAAATGTTTTGGTCAAATCCAAAGCGTAATTCATCAGCACATCATGACTAAATTTTCCGTCTGCGGGCTTTAGGTAGTCATAGAAGATACCGCCCACACCCCTGGTCTCATTGCGGTGCTGATTGAAGAAGTAATCATCCGCCCATTTCTTCTGAGCAGGATAAAATTCCGAATCAAATCGATCACAAACATTTTTTAATGCCAAATGAAATTGCCTGGCATCTTCCTTTACAACATAGATGGGTGTGAGGTCAATTCCTCCACCAAACCAAGCATCACCTCCGTTGGTCTCAAAATACCGCACGTTCATGTGAATAATGGGGATAAGAGGAGAATTGGGATGCAGTACAATTGAAATTCCAGTCGCAAAGAAGTGTGTTGCCTCAGCGGAAACATGGCTCTTCATAAAACCTGGGATCGCTCCTTCCACTGCACTAAAATTCACTCCGCCTTTTTCCAAAACTTCACCGTGTTGTATCACCCTGGTTATTCCGCCACCACCTGATTCATGGCTCCATTGTTCAATACTGAATTTCCCGGAACCATCCTCTTCTTCCAACGCGGCACAAATTCTATTTTGCGCCTCTTGAAAGGCCCATTTTATTTTGTCTTTAAAAACCATATTTATTTAACCCTAATTACCACCCCTTGATGACACTCCATGATCACAACGCCCACATTCTCAAAACCATTTCCTCGGCCCACTTGAACCAAATCGATGTTACAGAATAGACCATTAATGAGCATTTCATTGGACAACAAATCCAATCGACCCATGGACTGCTGTTGCACAAATGATTTCAAAATATCATGTCCACAGAACGAGTAATCCGTTGGGTGGGTGAAATACGCTTTGTGGTATTGCTTTATCCAAGCGTTTACATCTGGGTCATCTGATTCAGATTGTGAAGATCTGGTGAAGGTAAATTTCAATTTATTCTTTACTTCTCCTTCTGCATCACCCTCTGACAAATGGTCCACCCATTCCGACATTCCCAAAACCCAAGTGCGCTGCAACAAATGACTCTTGGCATTGAACTTTCTGGCAATCTCAGGAGATTGTGAAGGAATCACAACCACCATAGAGTCCATCTGACCCGCCCGCGCAGTAAACAAAGAGTCCAGGTTATTGGAAACCTTCAGATTTTTGAGACCTGACTTCAAGTAGCGGGATTTGAAAGCCTCTGACCGCTTCTTCTCAGCCTCTGTTTTACCAGCATAAAGAAACACAGGGACCTTGTCCGATTTCCCTTCTAAAACATATCTTGCTGTGGCTCCCCATTGCGAGACATCACTTGGAAAAGCTTTGATGATGCGCTCATTGCCCATCAAAATCTTATTGCTGATGGGAACTGGACAAACCAACCAAATATTACGTTTCTTGGCCCATGGTGCCAACGCTTCCAATGACTCTTTAAATAATGGTCCAATAATCAAATCAGCATCATTTAATCTGTTACCTTGTGTCCATTGTTTGATCAACTCTACGTTGTCATAAAAATCAACCACTTCAATTTCCACATTCACCCCTGATCTCTCCATCTCTGATTCCGTTAGCAACATTCCACGGTACAATTCCAAAGCCGTTTGACGAATCACCTTTTGTCTTTGGGTGATGGTTGAATCTGGAATTCCTGATAAAAATGGCAAAAGCAGATAGACTTTAAATTTTCCTTCACTGACTTTGGGAGCCACCTGAAAGGTATGGGCTGCGGGCGTTTTAGAAGAAATGCGCAATTTTTGATTGATTCCTATTCCAATCTCGGCACCTGGATTTAGGACATAGAATTCATCCAAATTCAACTTGTACTTTTGAGAGATACTGAACGCAGTTTCACCAGGTTGCACCAGATGATAACCGGACTCCACATTTAAATTGGCATTGGATTTATCAGGAACCACCATTTGATCTGAAGGATTGGGCATTCCACTACCGCCCTTTCTAATTTTCAGTGTTTGTCCCAACTGAATACCCTCTGCAGGAAGGCTGTTGGTTTTTTGTATTTCTTTTATTCCAACGTTGTACATCTTTGAAATACCATACAAAGTTTGGCCAGGCTCAACCTTGTGCATGTAATAATCAACGCCATCTATTTTCTGAACTGGTGCAGTGATTTGCGACCAAAGTTGATTAGAACAAAAGATCAAGACCAGCAGTAGGTATCTCATAAGGTAAAATTAATGATTTCTATTGGACAAATATCATTCCCATTCAATCGTTGCGGGTGGTTTAGAGCTGATGTCATACACCACGCGGTTGATGCCCTTGACTTGATTGATGATATCATTGCTCACTTT
>CAMCTV010000095.1 GCA_945878635.1 Chryseobacterium gleum
ATGATGCCGTGGTTGGCATCGCTGAAATAAACAGATTTGAAGTAGTCGGTTCCTGTAAAAACAGTAGTCCAGGAAGATCCGCCATTTGTGGTTTTTTTGACAACACCGCTGGCACCTACGATGAATCCCGTATTGGCATTGACAAAGAAAACGCCATTTAGGGTGGTGGTGACGCCAGAGGCGATGGTGGTCCAGGAGGAACCGCCGTTGGTAGATTTGCGCAATGCCCCGCTTGGTCCGACCACAAAACCCGTGGTGGCAGTTGGAAAGTGAATATCGTTTAGCCCTGAACCAACTCCTGTCGTTTGCGTACTCCAGTTTACACCACCATCTGTGGTTTTGATTACCGTGCTTGAGGCGCCAACGGCCCAACCCGTGTAGGCATCGAGAAAGAACATTTTGTTCATTTGGACACTGGTTCCAGTATTCATGCGGGTCCAGTTTTTTCCTGCATCCATGGTTTTCATGATAGATGCAGTGCTTGTGCAAGATCCGACACCACCGGCAGGACCGCAGGCATAACCTGTTTGTCGGTCAACAAATACGATGTCTTGCAAAGTGCCTGCATACGGCGTAGACGAGCGCCATTGCGCAGCGGAATCTTGAAAAATAAAAGTTGTAGTAAAAGCAACAACCAGGAAGCGAAGTACATGAAAATTCATGACAGCAAGTTAAAATGGACAAGCCGAAGGAAATCGAAAAAAAAGAAATTTAACAGCTATTCCGGTTTCTTGCTCACCAGTAACACACCCAAAACAATGAGAGTAGTGAACAGCATTTTAGGAAGGGTAAAGAGGTTGGCCACGGGCAAACCGGCCCAAACGCTGAAGAGGGCTGCTATGGGAGGTTGCAAGTAGATATAGACGCCGGCGTGGGTTGGAGAAAGTTTTTGAATGGCGATGATATTGAAGAGGTAGGTGAGGAAGGTAACGCAGACCACCACAAATGCCACGATGGCCCATTGGTGCAGGGACAAGTTCCAATGCACTTGGTTGGAGAGTTCGGACCAACCAAAAGGCAGGACGCCCAGCAGACCAAAAGTGAAAACCCAAGGGATGATGCTGAGGGGATGGTATTTGCGCATGAGGGGTTTGACCATGATGAGATAGAAGCTATAGGAGACTGCGTTGATGAGTATAAAAAAATCGCCCAAAGCGGAAGCGCCGTGCATGGGGTTGTTTTTGCCATATCCTATAAAACCGATGGCGCCAATGAGACCGATGGCAATGCCGAACCATTGCAAATAAGTTGTCTTTTGTTTCAACACGAGAATGGAGAATGAAGTGACAATAACAGGGGTAAGAATCATGATGATGGCCGCGTGAAGCGGAGCGGTAATGGCAAGGCCATTGAAGAAGCAGAGTTGGTTGATGGTTACGCCGCACAGACCGCAGAGCAGAAGACGCAGCAAATCGAGACGCTCTGGCAGGATCCAATATTTTTTAAGGAACAGCCAAAACAGGGCAGTGGCCCCACCAGCGCGCAAAAGGATAAAGGCATTGGGGGGAATGGGGTTGGGCATCACCTCCTTGGCCCACACGTAGTTTGCGCTGTAGATGAGAGCGACAGCGAGCAGCAGCAGGTGGGCAAGTGTTTTTTGGGGCATGGGCAAATATAAGCGGGTGTTGGGATAGTACCGTGTGCTAAAGCCCACGGGAAAAAGCCCACGGGTTGGGAGAGGAATTTATTTCTTCTTATCCAACGCTTTCACCAACACATGGTACATGTCTTCTTTCTCTTTGACCAGGTTTTTGAGGAAATCGATTTGCTCTTTGTAGAGTTGAATCGTCTCTTTTTGGAGATCGGTTTGGTACCGTTCAGAAAAGGGTTGAAAGAAGTAGGTTTTGTTTTCTACCAAGCCATGGCCGTGGTCTTCAGCAATCAGGTTTAACCAATGTATGGCCGTGGGTTTTGGTTTGAGTTTTTACCAAGGTATGGCCGTGGGTTTCAACCCACGGAAAAGGGGTGTCATCAGCAACCAACCCCCATGCATAACCAGCCAATAGTTTATAGGAAAGGGTTTTTAGGTGATCCAAAAAGCAAAAAATAACTTTGCCAAAAAGACCACTATGCCCAACTCCTACGTTAGAATCTGGGTCCACGCTGTGTGGGCCACCAAATACCGCAATTTCTATATCCACCTGGACAAAGAGAAACCGATTCACAACCACATGTACGAGCAGTTTATCAAGATGGGATGTCACGTCAGGGTAATCAACGGAATGCAAGACCATGTCCATTGCCTCTTCTTGCTCAATCCAAAGTTTCCCTTGGATCAAGTCATCAAGCAGGTCAAAGGGAGCACTTCTTATTTTGTCAATAAAAACAACTTAATTCCAGAACACTTTAGATGGCAAGACGGGTTTTGGGCCAAAGCTGTGGGCGATGAAGGCTTGCCCAAATTACACAGTTATATCAGAAACCAAAAACGCCGTCACGGCAATCAACTCAAATACAAACCCCAACTCACATCCCGGCCTTAGCCGCTTCTACCACCTTCTTGCTGTTTCCAACAAAGATGGCATCACCATTCACTACCACAGGACGCTTTAAAAAGGTGTACTCCTCCAAAATGTACTTGCGGTAATCTTTTTCCGTCAACTCCATTTCATTCAACCCCATTGAACGGTACTTCATCGCAACACGGCTGAACAAGGCCTCATAGCTTCCAGCCAATTCCTTCATCTCATCCAAATCCTTGGCCGAGATTTTCTCTGTTTTAATGTCTTGAATTTCATATCCCTTGGTCTTGGTTCCCAAGTCGGTTAATATGCGCTGGCAGGTGCCACAATTGGCCAAAACAAATATCTTTTTCATGCTACTTTTTCTCTTAAAACAACAGGAGCCGTTTCTTGTTCTATGGATTCAGCTTTTTTTCCATGGCATCTACCAATACTTGCAGACCCGTTTCGTAGCTGTGGTCATTTAAGACAACCAACTCGCATTGTTGTTTGTAGGGTTCCAAGAATTGAAGCTCAGCGGGTCGGACGTGATTGTCCCATTGGTAACGAACTTCATGCTCTGGATATCCACGCTGTTTTCCGTCGCGGTCAATTCTTCGGTTGAGCCTAAGATCGACATCGGCATCCAAATACACCCGGTAATGCAGACGGTTCATGATCTCTGGAAAATGAAAAACAAACAAGCCTTCCATCACAATGATGGGAGCGGGAGCAACCACGATGGGTTTGGGCTCCCAAGCAGGATTGTTGAAGTTGTATTCCAACTTGGTGATGGACTTGCCTTGTGCCAAGTCTTCCATGTCTTTCACAAAATGCTCGTGGTCAATACTTGATGGCAAGTCGAAATTGATAATACCATTCTCGTCGGCCGATTGAAGGGCCTTGGGCTTGTAGTAATTGTCTTGCGATACCAAGGCCACTTGACCTTCTGTGTATTGATTCATCAAGGCCCTGAGGAAGGTGGTTTTTCCAGCTCCACTTCCTCCAGCTATGCCAACAATAAAAGTTTCCATTTCCCAAATATAATCTTGGATATAATGGTATTGAGCTTCTGAACTTAATTGTTAAGGCTAATTTTTTTACCTTTGTTTCATGACCCGTTGGAAAATCATAACCATCATCGTTCTGCAGTTGGCTGTTGCCTTCAGTCCGACGGTTTATTTTCACGCGTGTTGTTGCGGTTCAGAACAATCTTGGTTCTTGCCTCCGGATGATTGCTGTGAAGATGATCACCACCAGGGTATCGGGAATTGTTGTGATGAAGCCTCCATTCATTTAGAAGTAGATGATTGGACAAACGCTTCGGCTTCATCAAATGTTTCTCATTTCGTTTTGCCTGTCGCATTTGAGTGTTCAGTTAATAACCAATTTTCAGATTGGGCTACTTTTTTTGTCAGTCACCCTTCGCATGCCCCGCCATTTCAGGAAGGGAAACGGTACCTGATGAATCTTTCTTTGTTGTTGTATGATGATCATTGCGCCTAGTTTATTTGGAGCAATAGTCATATAATACAACAATTAAAATCAATGAAAAAAAATATTTTAGTTCTAGTCCTAATCGTTTTAGGATTGAACACCTGGGCACAGAAACAGCCTAAAACAGTGGAAACCCAATTCTGGGTTGCTGGGGTTTGTGGAATGTGTGAGAAAACAATAGAAAACGCAATCGATGTGAAGGGTGTTGTTTTTGCAGATTACGATTTAACCACACACCAAATCAAAGTGATGTATAAGCCTTCCAAGATTACAGAGGAGAAACTCCATTTTTTATTGAATGATGCGGGTTATGATACGGAGAAATCAACCGCTACTGAGGAACAATACAGTAAGGTTCATGGCTGCTGCAAATACCGTTCATTGGAGGACCATTAAATGAAAAAGTTATTGACTTTGATTCTACTGGTCATGATAGGATTGACCAGTTGGGCGCAATCAACACCGGTCAAAGGTGTTGTTTTGGATAAAGATTCTAAGGAGCCTTTGGCGTATTGTGTAGTTGTTTGGAAGAGCACCAGGGCAGGTACCGTAGCAGATGAAAATGGCAGATTCAGCATTGGCAGAATTCCCACCCAGGATACGTTGAAGGTTTCGTTCATCGGTTTTGAGGACACATTTGTTGTTGTAAAAAACAACGTTGATTTGACTATCCTGTTAAAGGGGTTGGACATGAAGCGCTTGGATATCCAGGACCATCAAGGTACTCAACACATGCACGGCAAGGATCCGCAATTGTTTCAAACCGTCACTGAGAAGGAATTGTGCAAAGCGGCTTGCTGTAATTTATCTGAGAGCTTTGAGACCAACGCTAGTGTAGACGCTTCATATACCGACGGCATCACTGGAACGCGGCAAATCAAGATGTTGGGATTGGACGGAAAGTATGCGCAACTGATGGGGGACAATATTCCCAACATGCGCGGCTTGAATACTGTTTATGGGTTGGGTTGGGTTCCTGGTCCCTGGATCAAAGAGATTGCCATTTCCAAAGGTGCTGGATCCGTTTTGCCAGGATATGAAAGCATCGCGGGACAAATCAACGTAGCACACAAAGGCCCAGAGATGAAGGAAAAGTTCTTTCTCAATGCCTATGCAGGAAACCAGGGCAGGTATGAGTTGAATACGGTGAGCAGACATGAAGCTGGCGAGCATTTTCATTGGGATTGGATGACACATTACGCCAAGAACAATGGTCGCTTTGACATGAACCACGACGGTTTCTTGGACAATCCTGTTGGCGATGAGTATAACGGACGTTTGCATGCTTCCATTGAGAATCACGATGGTTTTCGCGGAGACTATGCTGTTCAAGGGTTGCAGTATCTCAACCAAGCAGGAACCTCAGGTCATTTGGACATTCCAAATGTTGTCATGAATAACAACCAATGGAAATGGAATGTGGATGCCAAGAATGGTTGGGTTTTTGAGCCGGACGCATCGGATGAAAAGGAGCAGAGTATTGGAACACAAGTTTCTTTCTCGCAACAATTGTCCAAATGGAATTGGGAAGGGGTAAAGAATTACTCAGGTAGACAACAGACCCTGCGTTTGGTTTTTTTGCATGCTATTCAAATGACGGAGCATGCGAAATTGACTTATGGATGGAATTTCTTGGACGATCAATACAAGGAGTATTTCAGCCCTATGGGTTCTTGGGATCGACATGAGCGTGTTCAGGGTGGAATGGCAGAATGGGCATGGAACCACCACGATGAAATTCAAATCATTGCTGGCGCAAGAGCAGAGTGGCACAATTTATTTGGATTTTTATTGACGCCAAGATTGCACACGCGATTTACTTTGGCAGAAGGACTTCATTTGAAATGGATGACGGGATTGGGCAGAAGAACTGCTAATGTTATCATGGATCAACCGGGATTCCTCGCCAGCAGCAGGGTGATGAGTATTCAAGGCATGGCCAATCAACCTCAGTACCCATTGGGATTGCCCATGGAGGAAGCCTGGAACAAAGGTGTGGTTTTGTCTTATGATACAAAGTGTTTTTACCGGAAAGCGGGAATCACTTTGGATGCTTTTCAAACCAATTTCAAGCAACAAGTGGTGATGGATTGGGATCAATCTGGTTTGTTAAAGGTCTATCCATTACAAGGAAAAAGCCTCTCTACTACAGCGCAAGCGGAGGCTTTCTTTTCACCATTGAAGCGTTTTGAAATCAGAATGGCGTATCGCTGGGTGGAAAACATGGTAGATTATGCAGATGGTAGAAGGTCTCTTCCTTTTGTGAGCAAGAATCGTTTTTTTACCAACTTGTCGTATAGTACAAAGATGTTTGAAGGAGATAAGCGTTGGTTGTTTGATTTGACAGCCAAATGGAACGATGGTCAACGTTTGCCCAGTTTGTTGGGAAGCCAATGGGAGGGTCAACAGCCGGAAGTGTCTCCAGCTTTTTGGATCATCAATGGGCAAGTGTCATTGGCCAGAGAAGAGCGGTGGGATGTCTATTTGGGTGTAGAGAACCTTTTCAATTTTAAACAAAACCGCATGGTATTGTACAGCGATGGGTCAGATGGTACAATGAACTTGGACGCCAACTTTGCTTATGCTCCCGCTTTTGGAAGAATGAGCTATGTGGGCTTAAGATGGCGTTTGGCAGAGTAAATCGGCAAAGTTGCGGTGATTGGCAAGACGAGGTACTTTGTTTTGCCCACCGAGCTTTCCGCCTTGTTTCATGGCATGGTGAAAAGAACCTACTGGAAGCCAAGTAATTTTCAAGGGTTGTAGCACTTTACCTTCTATCAGGTCCTTGTAGTAGATGTTCTGCATCCTCATTTTTTCATCCAAGAATTGGGCAATATCAGCACTATTGGAAGGAACTTCATTGCTTTCTATCAACCACTCGTGGTAAGGCAGTTCATTTTCTACGTTGACTTTTGGTGCAACGTGAAATTCATCACTGATGAAAGTGAATTTTTCCAGTGCCCACTTCATGGCGTTTTCTACTTCTTCCGCGATGACATGTTCTCCAAATGCACTGGTGTAGTGTTTGATGCGCCCGGTTACTTTGATTCGATACGGTTGGGTTGAGGTGAACTTAATAGTATCGCCAATGCTATAACTCCAAAGCCCAGCATTGGTGCTCAGTATGAGTGCATATTGAGTATTTTCTTTGACTTCCCACAGAGGTATGCGTTTTGGATTTTGTTCATGGTACTGCGACACCTCAATAAACTCATAAAAAATACCAGCATTTGTATTTAATAACAAATCGTCACGGTGAATATCATCTTGGTAGGCAAAGAATCCTTCACTGGCGGGGAAAGTTTCAACCGTGTCAATTCTACCACCCATGAGGGACTCCATTTTTTTTCGGTACGGCTCATAATGAACTCCTCCGTAAACAAACAAACTGAAATTGGGGAAAATGGATTTAATATCTTCCTTACCACTCTGTGCAATCAATCGTTCAAAATACATCTGAACCCAACTGGGAATACCGGAGATGAGGCGCATGTCTTCTCCCATTGTCTCACGCGTGATGGTATCTACTTTGGTTTCCCAATCTTCTATGCAGTTGGTTTCATATTTCGGCAGTCGATTCTTTTGAAGGTATTTGGGCACGTGGTGGGCTACAATTCCGCTGAGTCGACCCACTGCGATTCCTGCAGGCAAATAATCTAAAATGGGACTGCCTTGCAAAAAGATCATTTTCCCATCCACAAATTCTGCGTTACCACTGGTTGCTATATAGCACAACAAAGCATTTCGAGCCGCAGAAATATGACTCGGCATGCTTTCCTTGCTGATGGGGATGTACTTTGCTCCTGCTGTGGTACCGGATGTTTTTGCCAAGTACATCGGCAACCCTGGCCACAACACATCCCTCTTTCCTTGCTTTACGTTTTCTATGTAAGACAAAAGATCCTCGTATTCATTAATGGGATTGCGTGCTACAAAATCATTGTAATCTTGAATTGCATTGAATTGATGATCAAGTCCATATTGCGTTTGGCTTGCACCGCGAACCAATTGAAGCAA
>CAMCTV010000096.1 GCA_945878635.1 Chryseobacterium gleum
ATTTTGAATTTGGCGGGATACTTTTTGAGCGATGATCCAGACTCCTTAGACAAGTATTTGATTCCCAATGATCCTACCTTGACAACTGTATTGCCCAACAATCATATTGTATTTTGGTGCGACAATGATAATCTTACCCAAGGCGCCAACCATACCAACTTCACACTCAAATCCGGTGGTGAAAAGGTTTTCTTGGTGAACCCTGATGGCGTCACCATCATTGACAGCATCACCTACCCTCCATTGGCAACAGACATCAGCTACGGTCGCACTTGTGATGGTTGTCCTACATGGCAATATTTTAATAATACAACCTGGAAAAACGACAACCAAGAAATCATCAATATGCAGGGCGAATTGCTCTTCATCAACGAGATTCAAACGGTGAACACCAATACCATCCATGACCTGCAATTTGAATACGAACCTTGGGTTGAGATTTACAATCCGAACAGTTTTCAAGTCAATTTGGCCAGCTACATCATTGAAGCCAATGGCGTGAATGATACGATTCCGACCAATGCACCCATTGAGACCATTATCCCTGCTGGACAGTTTCGTGTTGTCTGGTTTGACAACGATATCAGCCAAGGTGCCTTGCATTTGAATTTGTCTTTGGGGACAACCGGAAATATCAAAATATTGGGTCCCAACGGTTCATCTATCGTGGACTCCTACAACTTCAACACCATTGCAACCGACCAAAGTTGGGGACGAAATGTCGACGGTGGCGTGAATAGCATCACCTTCAATTCTCCAACTCCTACTGCCTCCAATACCTTATTTGTTGTTCCTGGAGCTGCGATCAAAATCAATGAAGTGATGGCAAAAAACTTCACGACACTCATGGACAACTTCAGTGAATACGAGGACTGGATGGAGATTTACAATCCTTTACCCACTCCCGTCAACCTCGGTGGTTACTATCTCTCTGACAATCCGGAAATTCGCAACAAGTGGCAAATCCCCTCCACCTTTCCTGATAGTGTCACCATTCCAGCCGGTGGTTGGAAATTGTTTTTCTGTGATGGCGACTTGAATCAAGGTGTATTGCATGCCAATTTTAGCTTGTCCAATGGTGGCGAATATGCCGGCATCTTCAGCACGGATGGATTCAGTATGGTGGACGAAGTGCAATGGGGATTCATGGGAGCAGACACCAGCTTTGGCCGTCAATATGATGGCTACAGCAATTGGATTCAGTTCACCACCTCCAACACCGTGACCCCTGGAACGAGCAATGGTACCAACCCCAATGGTATAGCTGATTTAAAGACTGAATCACCGCTGCTTTACCCCAACCCCACTGCTGATGAAGTGCGCTGGAACGTGGCACAGGATTTTAGATTGTATGACCTACAAGGCAACTTGGTGATGCTAGGTAAAAACGCACTGAAAGCTGACCTCAGCGGATTGGCCAAGGGTCAGTACTATATTGTCTTAGGAAACAACCAAGGAATGAAGGTGGAGAAGATCTAATGCTGATTTTCTTCCAAATCTTTTTGCAACAAATCTCTCCAAAACCCGGGTATATCCTGGGTTTGTTGTGTTTTATGGTTGAACGATACCAATACACACAAGCCTTGAGCGGCCAAAATTTCTTGGCCATTCACTATTTTATAGATGGATGAATCCAAGGTCAAACTTTTGTTTCCCAAGTGCGAACAATGGGTCTTTATGACAACCGCATCATCAAAGAACAAGGGGAATTTATAGTTCAATTCATTCTTGGCCACCACCACCCCTTCTTCTATCCAGTTCCATTTCTCTACCCTGAGGTCTCTGAAATAATGAATCCTGGCTTGTTCCATGTAAGAAAAATAAGTAGCGTTGTTCACGTGGCCCATGGCATCCATGTCCCTAAATCTGATTTCGGGTCGGTACAATTTCATGTTAATTCAATTCGGGATCTTCCGGAAAATTGGCCACCAATTGGCCTTTCTTTCCTAATTTTCTCATGATGCCGCGCCACATATCTTTCTCATTGTAATGCATGATGGTGGCTGCGTTGACTTTGGTGACAAACCAGCTTTTCTCTCCCAATTCATCGTCCAACTGCCCTACTCCCCATCCACTGTATCCCAAAAAGAAACGAATCTCTTTCAGTGCAATCTCACCGGAAAGCACTTTCTGCTTTAGCACGTCAAAGTCGCCACCGAAATACAACCCATCCATGATAGCGGCGCTGTTGGGGATAAGCTCTCCTTGGGTATGCAGATAAAACAAATTGGATGATTTGACAGGTCCGCCGATAGAGACATCGATTTTGTCATCAGGAAAATCCTCAATCAATTGAGACAACTCAACTTCGACGTAGTTATTTAATACAAAACCAAAAGAACCTTCTTTTCCGTGATCACAAACCAGGATAACGGTTCGTTTAAAGAAGGGGTCGCTGATAAAAGGTTCTGCCAAAAGCAAACTGCCTTTCTCGATAAACTGCTCTGCACTGGGTGTCAAATCAATCATGGCACAATGTTACAACCTTATTGCAGTGAACGCACACCAAGGTTAAAAATTAATGGTGTTCCGCCGGGGATACCCAACAACTCAGAACCTTTGAGGCCAAAGGCAAATTCTGACTTGGCAATGATTTCGACAGAATCACCATCTGCCAGATATTTCAATACCCATTTTACTGCAGGTGCCCATTGGTCTGGCTGGCCTTTCTTAGCCTGCAAATGCATGGGATTGCCAACCGATTGACCATTGCACAAGGTGGTTCCAATGTTTGTCATCACCTCGGCTGAATCCGAAATTGGAGAAGACGTGCTGCGACGAATCCATCGCCAAGCCAATCCAGGTCGACGCTCATCAAAGCTTTCGGCTGCATAATGATGGACAGCTTGTTCTTCTGACATTTCATTGGTTTGCACCAAGTCCATCAATTGCTTTTTCCACTCTAACTCTGTGAGCAACTGAATGCATCGAATTTGCTGCCATCGGGCTTGATTAGGAATATCCAGCAAAGAGCTCATATTGGTTTCTGCGACAACCTCCCATTCCTTGCAATCGCCTTCATGTAAGAGATTGATGCGTTCTTGAAAAGAAGTGTTTTTTAGCGAATGTGGCGAGAGATAAACGTATTGACTGTCGATGACTTGGTGTTGTTCATTTAGGAAAAACACCATAGACCAAGCGCGGTAGGACTGGCCAATGGTTGCGTCGCCCTCACCAAAAGCGATGAGTTGCTCTTGCCAAGGTCCGCGACCATCGTCGCAGCCATTGAGCAAAAACGCAGTGAACAACGCTAAAACAACAATTAATCTATTAGTCATTTAAGACAACTATTTCGTAATGCAAAGGGGTGTCTCCAGGGATTTTTTTCTTATCCCCTGTAAAACCAAAAGCCAACACAGATGGGAGAACAACGCGCACTCGATCGCCCTTGTGCAATAGTGGCATCAATTGGTGCAAACCAGATTCGACATGATCCTTGCCCACTTTAAAACGAACAGGATCGGCCGCCATGGTTTCATAACATTCTGTTCCATCCAAAAGGAAAACCTTGAAGGCGATGGCAACGGTCATTCCGTTCTCAACTTGAATACCTCTTCCTTTTTCCGTTATCTCATAATACAACCCGCCTCCGTTGTGGGTCATGGCCCATTTCTTTTCTGCGATGAACTTTTGAATCAAGGTGGACTCTTCCTTACTCTTCTCTTGGTTCATCTCTAACAACTGCGCTTGAATTTCCGCATCTGTAGGCGTGGTGGGTTGTGAATCGCCACAAGCAATAAGTATGAAAAATAGAAAAGGGAAATACCTCATGCTGTTAATTTTTCGAGTTGATCGATTGCTTCTTGCAACGTGCCATAGAATTTACCTCCTGCCGCATTTTTATGCCCCCCACCATTCCAATGCTGACGGGCCATGATGTTGACATCCTTATCTCCCTTGGAACGAAAACTACAGCGCACAATACCGGGCTCATCCGCCTCACGCAAGAATACCGCCATCTCCACACCGCCAATGGCCAAAGCCTGATTCACCAGTCCTTCTGTATCACCGGATTGGTGCTGAAATCTGTTCAACTCTTCCTGAGACAATGTTATATAAGCCAATTTTTTTTCGGGACGATACACCAACTTTTGACCCAATGCATATCCTGTCAATTGCAGTCGATTGAAGTTTTGGGTATCATATACCTCTTGGTGGATTTTGGCATGATTCAAACCGCGTTTGAGCAGAAAGGAGACCATTTCATGCGTTTCATGAGTGACCACAGGAAATCGGAAGGAACCTGTATCGGTTACGACGCCGGTATAAATGGCTTCCATTGCTGCCAGATTGAGATGCTCCATCCAATCCATTTGCAACAGCAACTGATAAATCATTTCTGAAGTGCTTGTGAATGTTGTATCAGAGAACAACACAGACGCAACCGAGTCGGGTTGTTGGTGGTGATCAATCATGACACTATTGCCAGTATAGGCTTCAAGATATTGAGACATTTCTTGTCCAACGCGGTCCAATCGGTTAAAATCGAGATAGAATCGCAAATCTGATTTTGCTATTGTCTCCAACACGGCTTCTTTTTGCAGGTGGAAGAAAAGGATTTGATCGGCACCCACTAAGAATTGATAAAAAGCAGGAAGTTGATCGGGCAAAATCACGGTAACTTTTTTCCCCATACTGATCAACGCATTGGCCAAACCCAAAGATGAACCTATGGCATCACCGTCCGGACTTTGGTGGGAAAAAATTGAAATGTGTTGGGCCTCGCCTACCCATTGCGCGATATTGGCTTTATCAGCCGATGAAAGAATCCTTGCCATGACTCAAAATTAGCGCTTTGTAGGAAGGAAATTGAATTAATTTTCCCACATGAAAAAATATTTGCTGGCATTGGTGGCCATGGTTTGGTTTTCATTTTCTCATCAGTTTCATTTCTCTGAAACGCTATTGGAATGGAATGAAAAAACGTATCGGGTGAATTGCACCATCAGGGTTTTCACTGATGACCTAGAAAAAGAAATGGAATTAAAATACAACATCAAAAATACAGAACCTAAACAGTTTGAAAAAGCCGCATTTGAATACTTGCAGGAAGTTTTTCAATTAACAGCCCGAAATGGTGTTCCGATACCTTTAGAGCCCTTGGGTATGGAGCGCGAGGGAGATGTGGTCTATCTTTATTTGGAGAGTGATTCATTGACGGATGACAAGATGAAAAAGACAGCCGCTGACGTGTCATGGTTAGACCCCATTACCATCCGGCAGACCTTGTTTTTTGATCAATTCACCGATCAAAAAAATTTGGTTAATCTTAGGAGAGATGGCAAAACTTCTAGCTTTTACTTCTTGGAAAAAGTAGAAAATCAAGCCTGCAGATGGCCATGAGAATGAAGAAGCAAGAGCGCGCTGATTACATCATGGCGGAGTTGGAGAAATTGTATCCTGAGACGTCTGTTCCTTTGGATCACATTGATGCGTACACGCTTTTGATCGCTGTATTGCTGAGTGCGCAATGCACGGACAAACGGGTGAATGAAATCACCCCATTCCTCTTTGCAAAGGCCCATACTCCTCAGGAAATGATTTTACTTTCTGTTGAAGAAATCAAGAGCATCATTCGTCCATGTGGATTGTCCCCTGCCAAGTCCAAAGCCATTCACCGCTTGTCGGAAATCATCTTGGAGGAACATGACGGCGAAGTACCTGCAAGTTTTGAAGCCTTGGAGGCTTTACCTGGTGTCGGACACAAGACGGCCAGTGTGGTGATGGCTCAAGCCTTTGGTGTACCTGCCTTTCCTGTGGATACACATATTCATCGGTTGATGACGCAATGGAAGTTGACCAATGGAAAAAATGTAGACCAAACAGAAAGAGACGCCAAGCGTCTCTTTCCAAGGGATAAGTGGAATAAACTCCACTTGCAAATCATTTTTTATGGGAGGGAATATACACCCGCCCGAGGGGATCAATCCAAGGATTACATCACCCCTTTTGTATTGGCTTAAATACCTTTCAAAGAAGCCAAGAACTGCAACACTACTGTGCTGGTTTGACCAGGCAATACACCGGAGATTTGGGTTACGTTTCCTGATTTGTTCACTGTAGCCTTCCAACGTGTCAAGCCATCGCCAAAGTCCACCACCAAACCTTTTCCAGGGCTGATGATATACTTACCGATGATTTGCGCGTCTGCATCGGTCAAGCAACGAGGACCATAAAATCCTTTGGCAACTACGACAACGTTGTTCTTGTTCATTGCCACATAGTACTTTGACTTATCGGACAACTCACTTGAAATAAAAATCGCTTCAATGGGCTTGATATCGGTTGCTGTGAGGATATCTGCTACCGCATCATTCTTGCTCATGTCCATGGATTGGCGTTTGATCCAGGCATCAGGATTGTGCTTGCGGGCATCCACCAATAATGTCATAGCATCTTCTCTTGTTTTTGATGAACCGTAAATCACATAATTCAAACCATTGTGAATACCGCCTCGTTTGGCTTGGGTATACCCCAAGGCTTGGAGTTCCGCGATGAACTCATCTACCTTACTTGTTTTACGAAAAGCACCTGCGACGACCAAGAATTCCTCATCAATCAAACGGATATTCATGAATCTATCATCCACCTTTTCTTCAAGCTTACCATTGTCTTTGATAATAATATTGCCCTTTGATCCCTTACCATTTCCACCGTTCTTTCCACCACCATTGGCACCTCCCTCTCCTGATTGCCCTTGACCGCCTTGACCACCTTGGCCACCTTGGCCACCTTGACCGCCTGCTCCACCATTGTTAGCAACGGCAGTGGAATCTTGCGGACCTTTCCCTTCTGGCCACAAATTTCTCTTAAGTTCAATTTCTACATTGCCCACCATAAAAGGAAGTGGCAGCTTTTCAAATTGAGCCATGTTGGCCACCTCAAAACTATCCAAACTAAAATTCAAAGTAGAGTCGACGTTGATGAAGATTTCACCATCTCTATTCAAGTCGCACTTCTTCCCTCTATCGTCTTTGATGACACTGGATTTCACAGTTGCTTTGCGGTAGGCCAAATTTGTTTTACTAGTGCTATCACCATCTTTGAATTTCACTTTAGCGAAAGTACCTGGCAAGAACTCCAATTTCAATACATTGTCCTTTCCATCTGATGTTAGGCGATTGGAAGAAACGTACCACATGGAGTTGGAGAAGCCTGCTTTGACCAATCCAAAATCATCCCTTCTGGAATTGATGGGGGCAGTTGGACAGAAGATCTTTTTTGTTTTTAGGTTATAGCCATAAACATCCAAGCCTCCCATACCTGCCCTTGCATCTGAAGAGAAATACAAAACATCATCTACCAAAGTGGGGAATACTTCATTTCCTGCAGTATTCACGCCATCCGGAACAGGTACTGGTTCAGACCAATTTCCAGAAGAGTCAATACTTGACACAAAGATATCGTATCCATTTCCCTCTGATTTGTTTGACGCAAAGTACAATTGTGTAGCATCTGCATTGAAAACGGGATGCATGTATGCAGCTTTTTCTGTACAAAAAGAAAGTTTCTTGGCCTTACTCCAGCGATTCTTCAAAATTTTACCTTGAATACGCTCCATGATGTACAACTGCGGATATCCTGCACCAGCCTCTTTTTTAATAACAGATTGCGCGCTATTTCTGGTAAATATGATTTTGGTTGCATCCGTGTTAACCGTGAAAGGACCTTCATGTTGACCTGAATTAATCCATTGCAAAGGGATAGGTGCTTTCTTGGACAAATCTGGATTGATGGACCGAATATCCAAATAAGAAGAATGATCCCCTTCGTAAATATCCTGATAATGCTTTACCTTTCTGTCATTGCCAATGTAATAGGTACGATCTCCGACAACGGTGGGTGAAAAGGCGTAACCATTGGGATTCCAAGCCATATCGGTCACTGTTGCTGAGGCAACATTGGGAAAGGTACGGTTTACAGCTG
>CAMCTV010000097.1 GCA_945878635.1 Chryseobacterium gleum
TATGCCCAATTGAAGCCCCAGGAGATAGCCCAAATTGAAGGTGTGAGTGTTGTATTGGGAGCCAACGAAAAATTCAATATTCTACAGCATATTCAGAAGAGTTCTGAGGAGCGGCAGAAGATTGTAGTAGGGCATATCAAAGAGGTGAATGAGTTTGTTCCTTCTTTTTCCTCGGGTGATCGCACCAGAACTTTTCTTAAGGTGCAGGACGGATGCAATTATTTCTGTGCCTTCTGCACCATTCCATTGGCGAGGGGTAGGTCACGAAGCGCAAGTATTGCGGATACCCTGAAACAAGCTGAATTGGCCATTGATAAAGGTGCCAAGGAGATTGTGTTGACGGGAGTGAACATTGGCGATTTTGGCACTGCCAATGGAGAGACTTTTTTTGACTTGATTAAAGCATTGGATGCATTGCCAAAAATCAAGCGCTTTCGGATTTCTAGCATTGAGCCCAATCTCCTGACAGAAGAGATTATTGAATTTGTGGCACAATCAAATAAGTTCATGCCGCATTTTCACATTCCGCTTCAAAGTGGTGATGATGAAATTCTTCGTGCCATGCGCAGAAGGTACCGAACAGATTTGTATCAATCTAGAATAGATAGCATCAAGCGTCTCATTCCGGACGCCTGTATCGGGGTTGATGTTATTACCGGTTTTCCTGGAGAGACAGATGAGTTGTTTCAAAATACAATGAACTTTATTCAGTCTTTGCCAGTATCGTATTTGCATGTCTTTACTTACAGTGAACGTGCCAATACCACGGCATTGCGCATACAAGATGTTGTTCCCATTGAAAAAAGGCAATTGCGAACCAACCATTTGAGAATGTTATCCGAGAAAAAGAAGCGTGCGTTTTACCAAGGCTTTACCCAAAATGAACGCACAGTGCTGTGGGAAGGAGTTGATGAAGAAGGAAGAATGATGGGCTATACGGATAATTACATTCGTTTGAGCAAGCCATTTGATGCCGAGCAGGTAAATACACTGGAATCTGTTGTTATTGAAAACAACGGAGTGAAATTTGAATATTAATTTTTGTTTGAGCGGTTTTTGCGGATTGATTCTTGTGATTCATTGACACATCATATGGGTAGTGGCATCCATTTGGTAACTGAAGTGAAAAAGCAATTGCTATTGCCTTCTCCAGACCAAAAGTGAACCCCATATTTTAATCCGCGCTCACTGTCTGCTGGATAGAAGTCTTGACAAAATTTCATGATCATGACCTCTCGCATTTCAAATTCGCCACTTTTACCGGGAAGAAAGTGTTTGTTGTTGGGGATGAAAACCAATACACGCTGACCGTCAGCAGGTAGGACATCTTGAGGGCTGATCCAGTTTTGCGACATGATTTACTTGCCTTGAAAAACCGCTTTTCTTTTTTCTAAAAACGCTTGAACCCCTTCCTTGTGATCCCATGTTTCTCCAGCTTCCAATTGGCCGTTGAGTTCGTTTTGTAATTGGGTAGGCAAATCGGCTTGCATACTTTTTTGCAATGCAAACTTTGTAAGAGCCAAAGCCCTTGTTGGCATATTGGACAACTGCGTGGCTAAAGCATCAATAGCATTTAAAAATTGATCATCTGCCACACTTTGATAAATCATTCCCATTTGCAGTGCCTCATCTGCAGCGACTTTATCTCCCAACATCATTAGTGATAGAGCACGCTGATAGCCGATGAGTCGAGGCAGAAAATATGTTCCTCCGCTATCGGGTATTAGTCCAATCTTGGAGAAAGCTTGTATGAAGGAGGCGCTTTGTTTGGCTATCACAAAATCACAGGCCAATGCAATATTGGCACCAGCACCAGCTGCCACTCCGTTAACTGCTGCAATGACCGGTTTGGGCATTTCAGTGATGCGTAAAATGGATGGGTTGTATCCTTCTTCAATGATTTTTTTTAGACCTGGTCCGTTGGGATCAATGGCTTCTTGCAAATCCTGACCTGCGCAGAAAGCTTTTCCTTCTCCGGTAATTACGACACAGCGGATGTTCTCATCGGAACTGGCCTCTTGCAAAGCTGCATTGAATGCATCTGCCATAGCGCGGTTGAAACTATTGAACTTGTCAGGTCTGTTCAACGTGATGGTGGCAATGCCGTTGTTGATGTTGTAATCAATCATTTCTTTTTGTAGTAAAATTCTCTTCCTTTTATAAGTCGCCACAACATTTGCTGAACCATTAGTAAGAGGGCGCTCAGCATGAGAATACCCGTATACATGGCTTTGATCAGTTGCGTCCAGTTTTGATCACCCAATGATTTCATCCAAAAGGCAGAACCCAATAGGATAATGGTCATGCCCAAAACAGCAATCATAAAGTTCCACCAAGGAAGATAGGCATCTTTCCACTCGTTGCATCGCGCAGTCACCATGACGGCAGCAATTTCGGCCATCATCATCCCGGGTAAAGAAAGCAGGGCTTTAATGGAATAGCCTTGAACAAACACGGCAATCAATAGAATGGACAGTTGAAAAAGCAACAAGGAAGCCAGTGCTTTTCGCCAGTTTAAAGTCAGCGCAACCAGGGTAATACCGGCCCATTCAAATGGAAGAATGGGCAAACCTTCCCAGCGATTGGGAATGAGATAAAACAAACCCATGGTAACCGCTCCCAAAGCTATTTTCCCCCAAACATCAACAGTGGATGAAGAGCCGATTTTAATTTCGCTATCCAACATGCCGCAAATATAGGAGTAATCAATGGAACGTAGATTACTTAGATCGTTTCCAATAAGCCACCAATGATAGCAAAGGAGCAATGCTCATCAATCAATTGTTGATTGCTCGTGTTGCATTTGATAGAAATGGTGGTAGATGCCTTTTTTCGCAATCAGTTCTTCATGGTTTCCAGATTCCATGACTTGACCATTTTCCAGAACAAGTATTAAATCACAATGTTGAATGGAAGAGACGCGATGTGAAATAATGAGACTGGTTCTGTCTTTCATTCTCTTCTTAATTCCACGTAATATTTTTTCCTCAGTGGCCGTGTCAACAGCGGAAAGACAATCATCCAAAAGTAAAATTTGTGGATTGGTAATGAAGGCACGTGCAATGGAAATGCGTTGCTTTTGTCCGCCGCTGATGTTAATCCCTCGCTCTCCCAAGACAGTTTCCCATTGCTGTGGAAATTGCAAAATATCTTGAAGAACGCCTGCATCATCTGTGGCCGCAATCAAATCTTCTTGGCTTGAATTTTCTTTTCCAAAGAGGATATTGCTTTTGATGGTGTCAGAAAACAAAAAAACTTCTTGCGGTACCCAACTGATGGATTTTCTTATTTGTATTAAATCCAATTGAGGAAGTGGAGTATTTTCAAATGCAATTTCACCTTGGGTAGGGTCAAAGTTTCGGGTCATCAATTGAAAAAGGGTTGACTTGCCTGACCCAGTCTTACCAATGATACCCATGGATTGCCCTTTTTTCAATTCAAAGCTTACATTTTTGAGCGCTTTTATTCCAGTATCGGGGTAAGTATACGAGACATTTTCCCACTTGATGTTTCCTTGAATTGGGATGGAACTGCTTGGATTGTTTTGAATGATGGGTTGTGCTTGCAAGAACTCATTAATTCGTGTTTGACTGGCTTCTGCTTTTCTGACGAGACTGGTTACCCATCCAACACTGGCAAATGGCCAAGTTAGTTGATTGACATAAAATACAAATTGAACAATGGTGCCAATGGTGATGGCGCCTTTTTCAACTTGCGATGCGCCGATGTAAATGGTCAAAATGGTGCTGAGTCCAACCAAAATGCTGATGACAGGCATGAACAAGGCATCAGATTTGACCAATCTCATTTGTAATCCTTTGTATTGATCACTTTCATTTTGAAAGTCATTGGAAAGTTTGCTTTCTTTTCTGAAGGATTTGATAACCCGAATACCGCTGAAAGTTTCTTGAACAATGGTGGTCAATTTGCTTTGCTGCTTCTGAACTTTCTCCGTTCTTTTGTTGATGACGGTGCTGACATAAAATATACCCACCATCATCAGCGGCATGGGTGCCAAGGTATAAAGAGTTAGGGTAGCGTCAATATTCCACATCACGCCTGCACATAGAACGATGAGTATGATCAAATTGATGGTATACATGACAGCCGGTCCCAAGTACATTCGGACACGATTGACATCCTCACTGATCCGGTTCATTAAGTCACCCGTTCTGTTTTGACGGTAAAATGAAACGTCCAATGCTTGGTACTGCTGGTATATTTCATTCTTTAAATCATATTCAATGTGTCTAGACATGACAATGAGACTCTGCCTTTGATAAAAAAGGAAAACCCCCTTGATCAAGTAGACTATGATGTATCCGGTTGCCAAAAGCAAGCCGATGTAAAGACTATAATCTTTCCAATTCTGTGCATTTAGAGTGATAGCATCCCCCCAACCAGTCAGTGAACTAATCCAATGTAGTGATTCTGGAGTTGTAATAATGACATCATTTTTTTTAATGTTCTCTTGTTCTCGAACAATGGTGGCGACAAAGTCTATTCCCTCCCCAATAATTTGTGGCGCATACGCATTGAAAATGTTGGTGAGCAAAATGAAAACAAAGCCCGCCATCATTCGGCCTCTATACTTCCATAAATACTTGTTGAGGTAGGCGAGTGATTTCATTAAAATTCAAAATTCCAAGTTACACTGGGTAAGATGGGAAACAAACTTACTTGGTAAGCTTTGGTTTGAAAACTTCCTTGACTGAAATCACCTTCCGCTGCAAAGTAGATGAAGTAAGGATTTCTTCTGTTGTAAAGATTGTAAATGCTGAAATTCCAACTCGATATAAAAACGCGTTTCTTGAGCTGCGGATTAAGTCTTGCCATCTCCTGTCGTTCAATGCTCTTTTTAGAGATCAGGTTTAAAGAAATGTCAGATCGGTGGTATGGTGCCATTCTAAAACTGTTTCTGTCACCATAGACATCAATGACATTGCCTTGATAGAAATAACGCGATGTTGGTAAAGTAATGGCATTGCCGGTGGCATAAACGAACACAAAACCGATGTCAGCACGTTCATTGATTTTGTAATTCATGACAAAATTGAAGTCGTGTCTTCTGTCCCATCTGGAGGGAAAGGGTCTTCCTTCATTGATTTCATCAAATTGACGCATCGTTTTCGCCCAAGTGTATCCAATCCAACCGGTTAGATTTCCTGTATTTCGTTTCAAAAAGAACTCAGCTCCGTAACTCCAACCCTTGCCGAACCAAAGCAAATTATCGATGTTGTCGTTTACGGTCTGTGATGGGTCGGCGCCTTCTTGGTACTCGGAGACATTGAACATGTCTTTGTAGTATAATTCAACACTGCTTTCCCATTTGTTTTCTTTGAAATCACGGAAATAGCCGATGCTGTATTGGTCAGAGAACTGAGGTCTGAGTCGATCCGTGCTCGGCAACCAAACATCGGTGGGCAATGATGTAGGAGAAAAACTGTTCAAGTGGATGTATTGGAAATTTCTATTGTATCCTGCCTTGATGCTAGCCCCTTCTTTAATCAAATATCTGCCAGAAACCCTGGGTTCAAATCCCCAGTAGTCAGCTACTTTTTCTCCATTGCCATAGGTGATGGTTTCTG
Organism: Chryseobacterium gleum; assembly: GCA_945878635.1. Taxonomy (GTDB): domain Bacteria; phylum Bacteroidota; class Bacteroidia; order Flavobacteriales_D; family Sanyastnellaceae; genus CAMCTV01. Next base: position 5,589 of record CAMCTV010000097.1, read on the forward strand.
GTGATCCCGCACCAATGAGACCTGTTGTTTCTGGATAAACATATCTGGTAAATGAACCTGTATGCAAGAAGTAACTTTGTCTCAATCCAAAATTAACCTTCAACTTTTCATTGATGTCCCATTCATCCTGAATGTAGGCAGCTGATTCATGTGAATTCAACCGGCTACTGTTGTTTAGATTGAATTGCGTATCACCACTGCTGGCGTAGGTGTTGTTAGGTGTGAAAATGTGATAGGTGTAATCAACACCCCATTTGACTTTGTGATTGGGGTTGGGAAAATAACTGAATTGTATTTTAGAACCATAATCCCGGATTCCACTTTTTAAACCAAAAGTGAATTCCTCTTGGCCTCCTTCAAAACTGAATGAATAGTCAGTAAAGTAGAATAACGTGTTCATAAAGAGCTTTGGGCTGAAGATATGGTTCCATCGCAATGTGCTGGTGGCATTGCCCCATGGGATTTTGGTCGAAAAACCAGCCTTGGCACTGTTGAAACTGAATACGTCGCGACCCAAATAAGCACTTAGTGAAATCCAATCTTTTGGTCCCAATTTGTAATTGAACTTGGCATTGAGATCGTAGAAGTAATATCCAGTTCCTTGAATGTTGGGGCGGCTGTTGATCAGTGGTTTTAAAAGAAAATCTATGTATGTTCTTCGTCCAGAGATGATGAATGAGGAGGTGTCTTTTTTTATCGGACCTTCCGCTGTAAAACGGGATGCGATAGTACCTACCCCCCCTGTTCCGTGAAACTCTTTGTAATTGCCATCGCGCAATGAGATGTCCAACACACTGGAAAGGCGACCACCATAGCCTGAAGGAACGCCACCTTTAAAGAGCTCAATATTTTTGACAGCATCCGCATTAAAAACGGAGAAAAAACCAAAAAGGTGGGAGGCATTGTAAACGGTGGCATTGTCTAGCAAAATTAGGTTTTGATCTATACCACCTCCGCGGACATAAAAACCAGTGTTTCCCTCTCCTGCACTTTGAACTCCTGGCAGCAGTGCGATGGTTTTTAAAATATCTACTTCACCAAATACAACAGGTAGTTTTTTGATTTGATCAATGGGCAACTCTATTCTGCCCATGTCGGTACTTTCTGTATTTCGATTGCGGTCAGCCTGAATCACCAAATCGCGGCTATTGTATTCTTCTAAATTAAAATTGATGACTTCGTTTTTAATCAATTGTAGTGACCGAACAATTTCCTGAAAACCAACAAAACTAACTTTGAGTTGATATTCTCCTGCGGGTGCCGTGATGCTGTAATAGCCAAAATTATTGGTTGTTGCACCATATGGAGTGCCTGCAAGGAAAATAACGGCGCCAATCATGGTTTCACCCGTCCGTGATTCACGTATTTCACCGCTGATGGTATATTTTTCTTGAGCAAATGTTACTGCAGGGGCAATGGCTATTAGGCAGAACAAAAAGAAATGCGTTAAAAATTTCATCGTGTGCAAAAGTAGTAGGTTATTTTTGCTACCGATGAAAAAACAAGGAAACCCGTTTATTGTTTTACAGATTTTGTGTTTTGCTTTTTGCGTTGTGAGCGTTTCAGCTCAAAATGCATTGGAAGCTTCCTTGGTCAGCCGTCCTCCAAAGTTAGATGGTGTCCTAGAACCCGAGATATGGGATATGGCCGGAAAGGCTACCAGTTTCACAGAACAACTGCCTGTTCCGGGCGGTCCTGTGCGGCAACCCAGTGAAGTGAAGGTGGTATATACACAAGAAGCGCTTTACGTTGGTTTCTTTTGTTTTGACAATCAGCCGGATAGTATTTTAAAACAACTTTCAGGAAGGGATGGTGATGGAAATAGTGATTGGTGCGCCATCACTGTTAACTGTTATCAAGATGGTATCAATGGTTTCTCCTTTGCGGTATCTCCTTGGGGTGAGCAATGGGATGGGCGGGTGACAGCAGGTGCCGAGGATCCGGATGTGAGCTGGAATGCAGTTTGGGATTGTAAGGTGAACATCAACGATAAAGGGTGGTGTGCAGAGTTCAAAATTCCATTTGCAGCTTTGCGTTTTCCAGATAAGGATGTGCAGGAATGGGACATCAATTTTGCTAGAGAAATTAGAAGACACCGTGAAATTTCACAATGGAATCCAGTCAATCCCAATGGTCCTGGGGAATTGGCGCAGATGGGTAAAC
>CAMCTV010000098.1 GCA_945878635.1 Chryseobacterium gleum
AATATCTGTCATCCAAACACCACCCTCGGCAGCTTCAAAAAAATGTTGATGGTGCCAAAAGGCGTATGGCCCAAATCGCTGCTCATCCACAAACATTTTACCTTCAGTACAATGCGTGATCTCAGTGGTCCAGGACATTGGAATGTTCATGAGTGGTCGAATTTTGTATCGAATGATCATTCCGGGATACATCTTTTTATTGGTTAAATCTGTCAGTATCTCAAAGTGTAAATCATCAGGCGTGATCGCGTTTAGGTTGGAAGGTGATGAGAAAAAATCCCAAACCTTTTCCAAAGGTTGCGGAATAAAGCACTTGGACTCTATGGTTTTTACTTGCATGTTTCTATAACAAAGACCCCTTTTTATTGTTCGCATCCCCTTATATTTGCTTGAATGCGTTGTCTGCTGCTCATATTCTCTTTTTTGCTTGTTCAACAGGTTACTTTTGCACAGGATTGCTGGGTGTTTTTGTCTCCCAATTTGTCGGAAGAGGAGTTGAAAACGGTTTGCGCTCAATCGCCTATCGGTTACTCCGCTTGGTTTCATGCAGCAGCCATCGAGCAATGGGACTTGTCTCAACCGCAACCCTGGTGGGTGGACTCCACTTGGTGCTATGCACACGAAATTAAATCTGTTGAGAGCATAGCGTCTTTCCCCATGAAAGATAGTCTGATTGATATTGCGGATTCTTCATCGACCATTTACTACGAGCAACTGACCATGATGCAAGGTGAACGTTGGATTAGTGAAGGTTTTTCAGGAAAGAATGTGGTCATTGGTGTGTTGGATGCCGGATTTGTTGGATTTTCCAATGATTCCATGTTTCAGCACATCATCCAAGAGGGAAGAATTTTGGATCAATATGATTTTGTAGAAAAAGACAAAAAAGTGGAAAGGCAAAGTTCGCATGGTACGGAAGTCATGGCCTGTTTGGCGGGCAAAGATCAAGTGCAACAATTGGGATTAGCTGTCGATAGTCAATTCTTGTTGGCACGGGCGGAGCAGGCAACTTCATCAAGATTGGTTCGAGAGGCAAGGTGGGTAGAGGCGCTGGAATGGGCGGTGTCCAAAGGCGCACAACTCATTACATCGTCTTTGATCTACAGCAACCAATTGTACCGTCGAACACAAATGAACGGATCAAGCTTGATTTCAGCCGCCGCAGAGAAGGCTTTTTTAGAGAAGAATATATTGGTGTTGAACAGTGCAGGCAATGCGGATCAAGGACCTTGGGAAATCATCGGTGCGCCTGGTGATGCTCCTCATGTGTTGACGGTAGGCGCTTGCGAGCCCAATGGCCTCAAGTGTGATTTTAGTTCCGTTGGTCCCACCCATGACAAGCGCATGAAACCCAATGTGGTGGCGAAAGGAGTGGTTTTTGTATCAGCCAACAACGAGTTGTCTCATGAACAAGGCACTTCCTTCTCATGTCCGTTAGTGGCTGGTTTTGTGGCTTGTATGAAAGAGCAACATCCTGAGTGGACGGCTGCCGATTTGTTTGACCAAGTTCAAATCGCTGCAGATCTTTATCCCTATTATGACTACGCCCATGGTTATGGAATTCCTCAGGCGTCTTATTTTTTTTATAAGCAAGAAGAAGTTGATTCTGCTCAATATGAATTCTTTTTGGAAGATGTTTCGGAACAGCTCACAGAAATTCGCGTAGTGCATTGGAGTCCTTTATTGGCTGACAGTTCGCAGAATGATGAACTCTTTTATTTTCACATCGAAGGACATCATGGGGTCTTGCAGGAATATTGGGTTGGTCAGCCAGATGAGGAGGGCAGCTTGGGAATGTATGAGTTTAAGAAATTTGCACCGTGCATCGTTCGCGTGAGCAACAAGAAACAGATATCCACATGGAAATACGATTGAAGAGAATAGCATTGGTACTGATCCTCTTGTGTGGAGCAAGGGCAGGTGAAGCGCAAAACATTTTGTTGCACCGCAGGGTTCCTTCTGTTTTGCAGCGCAATGAGGAAGATGGTGGCGACAAAACCACACCTTTTAACTCCCGCACATTTTGTATGCTCACTTATTTGCCCTTTGGTCAGGATGCAATTTTTTATACAGCACCGGGAGCATCCCTTCAATTGCAATCTGAGAATAGGGTGGTGTTCAAACAAAACCGACCTGTTGCCATTGGATACAACTCAGGAATCAAGTGGAGCATGCTGAGCATTGCGCAAAACGTTCTGCAGCCGCTATCTGGTGGAGCGGTACATCGGTCTCAAACTTTGCAACAATTTGCAGTGCCTTTGGGTTTCTTCTTGCGTTTTAAGTTGTCCAATAATGGGGGAAGAATAGGGACTTTTGTTGATTTGGGGTGCAATGGTTTTTGGAATTTTTCCAATGCGATGATCGTTTCTGACACACCAGATCCAAGCACCAACATAGGAGCGCGACGCATCAGTAGCACCTACAACCGATTGACTTACATCAACAAATGGGGTTATGAAATGGAGATGCGAATGGGGCGAGGCATCTGGGCCGTGCACTTTTTGTATCGGGCTAATAACCTATTCAAGTCTAGTCCTTTCGTCAATGATGGTGCGCGATTACCTGAGCTTGCACGATGGCAATTGGGCGTTAACTTAAATTTTTGGAAATTCAAGAAGTCAAAAAAAGATGAAGATGAAATATAGTCTGTTGTGGTTGTTTTCTTTGACAACCGGTTTAATTTTTGCACAAGAGGGAATGTGGATTCCTTCAGAGTTGGACAAGGTGATTGCAGATATGCAGTCCAAAGGTTTGAAATTGCAAAGCCAAGATTTGTACAGCGTGGATCAACCCAGTTTGAAAGATGCCGTGGTTTGGTTCGACATGGGCTGTACCGGAGAAATTGTCTCTAATGAAGGTCTGTTGTTGACCAACCACCATTGTGGTTTTGATTACATCCAGCAGCACAGTTCTGTTGAGAATGATTACCTCACCAAAGGATTTTGGGCCATGTCCAAGCAAGAAGAAAAACCTTGTCCCGGTTTGACCATTTCCATGGTGCAGAGCATTGAGGAAGTGACTGCCGATGTCAACGGGAAAATGGTGGGCGTGCAAGCGGAAGAATATGCCAAGCGATTGAATGATGTGAAATTGATGTTGGCCAAGGAAGGGGATCTGCCACAAGGTTTTCAATGGAACAAGGAGGTCAGAGGACCTTTTGGTATGGAATGGCAAACCGAGAAAGGAGAGTTTTCCTCTTTCATTCGTGATTACAATTACGGTACAAGATTTTACCGCATTGTATTGAAAACCTACAATGATATCCGTTGGGTAGGTGCGCCCCCATCAGACATTGGCAAATTTGGTGGTGATACAGACAATTGGGTTTGGCCAAGACATACCGGAGATTTTTCAGTATTTAGGATCTATGCCAATGCCAGCAATGAACCTGCAGCTTTCAATGCCGCCAATCAACCTTATCAACCCAAGAAGTTTTTTACTGTCAATGCCAAAGGGGTGCATGAAAATGATTTTACCATGATCTATGGTTTTCCTGGTCGCACGGAACACTTTCTCCCTTCATCTGCCATTCAATTTGTTACCGAGAGCATGCTGCCATTGCGCATCGAGATGCGAGAAGCGGCGATGAAAGTGCTCAAGGACAGAATGTTCTCCTCTGACAAAGTGCGTATTCAATATGCCGCCAAACAAAGCACTGTAGCCAATGCCTACATCAAGTGGAAAGGAGCATTGCAGGGATTGAACAAGTTTGATGCAGTGAATTTGAAAAAGAAACAAGAGGAGGAGTTGGTTGCCATGATGCCCATTGCACCTGCTTTGGTGATTGATTCTTTGTATCGAGAATATGGAAGTTATTTATTAGCAAATGCGGCATTTTCCGAATTCATGAACAGCGGACCTGAGTCGTTCCGAATGGCCAACCGCATGAAGACGGTCATGGGAAACAAAGAAAATTGGAGCTCATCATCGGCTGAAAAATGGCAGGAATTCGAAGCCTTCTACAAGGACTTTGACGCCATGACAGAACGAGATTTGTTGTTTGAATTTGCTCCTTTGTTAACCAAAAAAGTAAGTGGACGATTGGAAGGTCAGATCTTCAGGGATATGTTGACAGAGAATGAAGATGATTGGGGAGGAGTTTTGTACACCTTAATGGAGAATAGCTTGTTTGTTGATGCGGAACTATTGAAGACTGCATTTTTAAAGGGTGATTTTAAACGAATAGAGAATGACCCCATTTATAAAACAGCCATAGCATTGTATGACCAACACGCTAAGGTGGTTCAGCCCAAAGTACAATTGTGCAATGCAGAAATGGATAAGGCTTTGCAGCAATGGGTTCAATTATTGGCAGTGGCCAAGCATCCGTCTGTCAATTGGTGCGATGCCAATAGCACCTTGAGAATTGCCTATGGCAAAGTTCAGGGCAGCAAGCCGCGTGATGGTGTGGTGTATGATTATTATACTACCACTGATGGAATTATTCAGAAATTTCAATCAGGAAATTACGACTTCAACATTAGCAATACATTGGATTCCTTGTACCGCAATGACATCTTTGGCAACTATGCAGAGAACGGCGAATTGCGCGTTTGCTATACTGGGAGCAATCATACCACAGGGGGCAATAGTGGCTCACCTGCCTTGAACGCCGAAGGTCATTTGGTGGGAATCAACTTTGATCGTTCTTGGGAAAGCACCATGAGTGATTATTTGTTTCAACCGGCCATCTGCAGAAACATCATGGTGGACATTCGTTATGTTTTGTGGGTCATGGATGTATACGCCAATGCGGATCATCTGATCAAGGAGATGAATATCATTCGCTGAGAAAAATAACTTCTGTGTAACAACGGTTACAGAATAAATGAGGTAGGTTATCTCAATTTTGCCGAAGTATCAGAAAAAGAACAAAGGAATATGATGATTGTTGGCTATTTGTTATCTGTGCTCATAGGAGTGTCATTAGGTTTGATTGGAGGAGGCGGAAGTATACTAACCGTTCCGGTATTGGTTTATGTTTTTGGAGTAGACGCAGTGTTAGCAACAGGCTATTCCCTTTTCATTGTTGGCGTAACAAGTGCCGTAGGTTCTGTTCAATACTTCAAGAGCGGTTTGATCAATTTGAAAACAGCCATTATTTTTGGGATCCCTTCAATCGTAGCCGTTTTTTTAACCCGATCAATGATTGTTCCCTTGATTCCAACTTCATTGATAACCATTGGAAACTTTGAAGTCACCAAGTCAATTTTCTTGATGGTTCTTTTTGCCATTTTGATGATAACCGCATCCTACAGCATGATTAAAAAAGGAAAGGCCCAGGATAACAATCAAGGTGCCCAAGTTTTCAATTATCCACTCATATTTATCGAGGGAATAGTTGTAGGTGTCCTTACAGGTTTAGTTGGTGCTGGGGGAGGTTTTCTCATTATTCCCGCATTGGTAGCGCTTTCTAAATTGCCAATGAAAGAGGCGGTAGGTACATCATTGTTGATTATCGCTGCCAAGTCGCTTATTGGATTCACAGGAGAGTTGGGACATACCCAATTGGATTGGACATTGTTATTGACAGTTACAGCAGCGGCAATAGTGGGGATTTTCTTTGGAAGTAATTTATCCAAGAAAATTGACGGAGCTAAACTGAAACCAGCCTTCGGGTGGTTTGTACTGGTGATGGGAATTTACATCATCATCAAAGAAATTTTTTTAAAGTAAAAATAAATTGAACTAAAACACAAAATGAATATCGAGCAAATTTACACGGGATGTTTGGCTCAAGGAGCCTATTACATCACCTCCAACGGCGAGGCGGCCATCATTGATCCATTGAGAGAAATTCAGCCATACATGGATCGCTTGGCCAAAGACAACGTTCAGTTGAAGTACATTTTTGAAACGCATTTTCATGCAGATTTCGTTTCAGGGCATTTGGACTTGAGCAAGCATACCGGGGCATCGATTGTGTATGGACCCAACGCCAATCCTGAGTTTGTTTGTGTTGTAGCAGAAGACAACCAAGTTTTTAAAGTTGGTGAGGTTTCTATTGTGGCGTTGCATACACCAGGCCACACGATGGAAAGTACAACCTATCTTTTGAAAGATGCTGCCGGAAAGGATATCGCTATATTTTCAGGTGATACTTTGTTTTTGGGTGATGTGGGTCGTCCTGATTTGGCGCAGAAAGCAGCGCACTTGACGCAAGAAGAATTAGCTGGGCATTTGTATGATAGCTTAATGACGAAGATTATGCCGTTGGCGGATGATGTCACGGTTTATCCTGCTCACGGTGCAGGAAGCGCTTGCGGTAAGAATATGATGAAGGAGACAGTGGATACTTTGGGCAACCAAAAGAAAATGAATTATGCATTGAATCAACCCAACAAGGAAGCTTTCATAGCAGCAGTATTGGATGGATTAACACCACCACCTGCTTATTTCGGAATGAATGTGGCCATGAATAAAAAAGGCATTGCCAGTTTTGATGAAGTAAAGAACAATGGAATGCGGGCTTTAAGTCCCTCAGAGTTTGAGGCCGCTGCGGAATCAACAGGAGCTTTGATTTTGGATACAAGACCCAACAATGAGTTTTGGAAAGGGTTTGTCCCACAGGCCATCAATATTGGATTGAATGGTGATTTTGCCCCTTGGGTTGGAGCCTTGATTGCTGATGTAAAGCAGCCGTTGTTATTGATTACAACTGAAGGACAAGAGGAAGAGACAGTAACCAGATTGGCACGAGTTGGATTTGATAATCAATTGGGACATTTGAAAGGTGGAGTAGAGGCATGGAGAAATGAAGGTAAAGAGATGGATATCATCAAAAGAATTACACCCCAGGAATTTGCAGATAAGTTCAACGCTGATGTAAAAGTATTAGATGTTAGAAAAGAAAGCGAGTACGCTGCAGAGCATGTTGAGGATGCATACAATAGACCATTGGCATTGATCAATGAGTGGACAAAGGACATCAACCCAGATGAGCACTTCTTTGTCCATTGCGCAGGTGGTTACCGCAGTATGATTGCCGCTTCAATTCTGCAGGCCAGAGGTTATAGAAATTTCTCAGAGGTAGAAGGTGGTTTCAAAGCCATTGCAGAAACCAATGTTTCTACAACAGATTTTGTTTGTCAAAGTAAAATAATGAAAGCATAAAACCACAAGAGAAATGAACAATATGAAAGAGATTATAGAACAAGGAGCTTTTTTGGTGGATGTTAGAACGCCAGAAGAATTTGCTGAAGGTCATGTAAACGCATCAGTGAACATTCCGTTGGATCAGTTGGCGAATCACCTAGATGCTTTTCAAGGAAAAGAGAATATCATTGTTTTTTGCAGAAGTGGTGCAAGAAGTGGTATGGCCAAATCAATTTTAAATCAAGCAGGATATCAGAATGTCGTCAATGGTGGTCCATGGACGGCTGTTAAAGCGTTGATTGATTAATTTATTATGTTTTGTGCTTAATTGAACGATTAACACTTTCAACTGTACCGCTCCTATATTTTTGTAGGACATGACTAAGATAATTTGTAGTTTCTTTTTTGCTTTATTTTCCGTGCTCACATGGGCTCAACAATGCCAGTTTGATACCTACAAGAAGAAAGGAAGCATGTATTATTTCTCCACGTATTTCTCGGATTATTCTCAAACCACCATGGAAGGGGAATGTACCATGCTGGATCAACAAGGACGTATTTATGAGAAGCGGGTCTTCAAGAACGGGATCATCCAATC
>CAMCTV010000099.1 GCA_945878635.1 Chryseobacterium gleum
GTCTGTTGCTACCAAAGACAACTCAAAATCTGCCGCTGGCAATGCCAATGGATCAACAACCTTTACATCAACAGGACCCATACCAGGAAGGTAGGTGCACTCTGAAGAGGTGATATTGGACAAAATTGCGGCCTCTGTTGCAGCATCCAAGGTCAAACTGTTCAGTCCATTTCCCTTTCCTTCAATGCGTGTAATCGCTACTCCATCACCATACTGAGCGTTTAAGATAGAACCACCGTTGGCTGGGGTTTGGCTGTGGGGGATGGCTGATATAACTGGAATAGCGCCAAATACCGCTTTGCGAGAGGCCAAGAATGGTTGATCTTGACCTACGGCCAAACCGACATTGTAGGTTTCATAGTTGTTGTATCCGTAGGCAACAGCCATAAAATAATACGTCTTGTGATTGATCAACTTATTGTCACCTTGCGCAAAGGCATCTGTTTTGATTTGGAACGAACGACGAATGCCCTCATCAGCACCCTGCACCATCAACAAAGGCGTGATTTGACCCGTTTCAGCATCACGTTCAAAATTGACAATGGTACCTACTCCATTTTCAACATCGCACTGGGCTAGCAATCTGGCTTTTGTAATATCGTACAAATCAGCGCTAGTGACTTTGTTATTGGCCAATTGGTAAACCATGTATCCTTCAAAGTTGTAGCGTCTTTGTTCTGGAGTCAATGGATTCAGTTCACTGTCAAACTCTGGGATGGTAGGATCCACCAAAGCATATTGTTCTTGATAATTGGAACTGATAACATTGTCATTGGTCAACATCAAAATGATTTCACGGTCCAATTCGCGAACAGAAACATCTGGAGCATCAGGACCAGAAACCAACTCGAAACAATTGTCAAACAAGGCTTGGGCTTTGTCGTCTGCAGCGCGAACTAGATTTACAGATTCAAATGGAGTACCGCTCAATGAACGTGCGTATACAACGCCTACAGTGATATTGTTGTAATCGCCGGGTTCTAAAGTAAAAGGACCCGCACTTTGCATGAAGCGTCTATCTCCAGCTGGATTGCCACTGCTCACTTCTGTCCAAGGAGAAGTCCCTGTACCCAAAGTTCCAAAGTTGTACGGATCCGTATCACCTGGGAACATGAAATCAGCACCAATGGACAAATCTGCTCCAGAGGCTTCTGTCAAGGCATTTCCACCATAAGCCATGCGTTGACCGTTCTTCCAAAATCCGCGCATGTAGTTGTAATAATGAATGGCTATGGTAGGATATCCCGCCGGACCTGATCCACTCCCATGGTACAAGAACTTACGCATACCGAAACGCTCATTGTCCACCACACCATCTCCATAACCAATACCAATACCCTTGTATGGAATTCCTTTCAAATCAATGGCCTCGAGAATATCTGTCGTCAGCGGATTGTCCACAGAATCTTCATCTTGGTAGGGACCTTCAAAAAAGTCGACTCCAACAGCCGGCGGATTTGCACCGTAACCTGGAGATAATCCTGTAGGATTGTCTATGGCAGGCCCATTGTAACCATAACCCAAACCACGCTGCACATCACAACCGACATAATCATCTGTGTGACCGCCCAAATCACAATCAATCCAGGTACCGAAATAAGTCTCCTTCAGCGTTTGTGTTCCTTGGTTGATGAGCACATAATTGTAGAAGGTCATGTTGTTGATTTCGTCGTTGGTATTAAATGCAAAAGCTTGCGCGCGGATTTCCATACCGATGGGCTGCCCTTGCGACTCCGTGTGTGCATTTCCTTTGTCATTGAATACCCAGTAATAATTGACATCTCCGAACAGCGGAACAATATCCTCTCTTTTGCGTGTAGCACAATTGATTTCACGGGTAAAATCAAACCAAGGATAATCACCATTCTGGGGATCATACAAACCGTCTTGGTCAAAATCATAAAATGGGGCGATATACATGTCCTGACCTTGCGCTGTATTGCCCATTGCAGGATAATCATAAAAATAACTAGGGATGGAATAAGGCCCGCCCATGGTGGCATCAACATCACAATTGGGGTCATTGACACATTCAAAATATTGTCGCTGACGTTGGGCATCTTGACGATACGAAATCGTGAAACGATCCCATTGCTGACATACCGCATCATTTGTTGCAGCGCTGCCATCATTGGTCAATGGTCCTGGCCAATAATCATTGCCATCATAACGATACAATACAGCAGCCATCTTGAGCTGTTGGTCAGGAGATATCCCCCCCATCCACAATGACCCAGCAAATAGTACGGAGACATTCCCTTCTTTGGGAACAAAATAATGAGAACGACCATTGGCGCGGTCTTGCCACAATGAACCTCCTGTTTCTATCAACGCACTCACGTTGTTCCAATCCAAATCACGCAATGCAGTAGAAGGGGCGCAGGCAGCAGCCTTCAGCTCACCATGATCGTTTGTCACACGTCCACTTTTGGCAGGAACTTTTCCCATCGCCACCAAATCATCCTGTGCATGAGCAAAAAGATTTATTTGTCCTATAAAACAAATAAAAACTGTAGTAATCCAACGATTTAAAACAATTGACCTTGATATGTTGAATGTATCCATTTTTGGTTTTCTGTGTAATAAAGCATGCCCTTGATTGGCATCTTCCAAATATCGAATAAAACCTTTGAATAATCATCAATCTGACTCAAATGTTCAGCCTTTTCCTTGCCCGTTTTAAAGTCAATCAATTCTATGCAATCCTTTTGAACCCTGTAGGCATCTGGTCTTAGTTCCTTACCGCCCTCTAGCAATAACGACTCCTCAATTCGCCATGGATTTTCTCGAGGAGAGCAAACCAATTTCATCCAATCTACATTTTCCGCAACAGAAATCCACATCAATCGCTCATCTTCCTCCGCACTTGGATAAGTCTGATCAAACATTTCGATTGCCTTTTGCGCGTCTTGGTGCAGCAGCATCAGTTGCAAAAAGGAATGCGTCCGCTCCCCCTTCTTTCTTGCCATCCAGTGATCATGGCTTTCATTCTTTTTGGTTGCAGAAAATCGAATATTGATCTTCTTGGATCGTACTTGCGTTTTCATTTCGCGTATTTCAACTGCCGAAACATGACACTCCCCATTTTTCTTATTGGGCTCGCCTATGCTCCAGGATTGCTCTGTTTCCATAGCTCCCATAGATTCAAAAACATCTTTGAATGTCTGGGTAAACAGTGTGTCATTGATGGCCACCTCATCATTGCCACCCTCTTCTTTGTCCGCTACAATTTCCTCTTGTAAAATGTACAAACGCTCCTCAGCTCTGGTCTGCGCAACGTACATCAAATTGAATTGATCCAACAGTTGGTTATTGTATTCCTCGACAAAAGCATTGGGCTGATAATACTTGGGTTGAGAAGAGCTGAATCTTAGATAAACATCTTTTAAAGGAATGCCCGGAACATCGATGGGAACCCAAATGTTTTGAGATGGATTCTTGGATTGAAAGCGTGGATAAAAAACCACAGGAAATTCCAATCCCTTGGATCGGTGAATGGTCATGATACGAACGGCATCATCACTGACATTGCTTTGTATACAGAGTTTCTCTTTTGCTTTTGACCACCAGCCAATTACCTCTGCAGGATAAAAACCCCACTGCGTTGACTTCTGAGACAACTGATCCAACAGGAATTCCAAATACTCATCCATGCCCAATTGCAAATCATCGATGAATGCTTTGGCTAAATCATATGCGGACAAACCGGTCTCCCACCTTGACTTTACAACGGGATTCCACTGTTGCAAATATCCTTCAATGCCGCCCAAGCTGCGCTTCTCTCTTCCTTCTGTGGATCGATGAATGACCATGCATGCGTCGATGGCTGTTGTCAAATCAAAAGACAATTCATCCAACTCGGACAATGAGCGCAACAAATCAAATCTAAAATAGACCTCCTTGGGTTTGGCCAAGAAAGACAAGTAAGCCATCACTGTTCTAACCTTTGCGGAAAGAGAGAGTAAAAAACTATCGTGGGTGTTCATGGGAATACCATGTTCTTTCAACGCTTCCGCAATAGGAGCAGCCTCCTTCCTTCCTTTTCGAGTCAAAATGGCCATGTCTGAATAGGAAAACCCATCAGCACGGGCTGCCTGAATGGACTGAACCAAATCAGCCATCATGTCCTCTCTCGCTGTACCTTTATTCTGAAACAACTTGTACCGCACATATCCTTGATCAGGATGATGCGGCAACTGGGCTTGATTGATGTATACTTTCTTATTCACATCTGTCATCTTCTCCCGAATGGCATCAAAATAATTGTTGTTAAATAAAACAACATTCTGATGAGAACGCCTATTGGTGTTCAACTCCATACTGCGGTATCCTTCCTCCAGCAGAACTTCCAATCCCTGCAAACCCTCATCTTGCGGAATATCAGGCAAGTTGACAAACTGATGTACATCTCCGTTTCGCCAGCGGTAGATAGACTGCTTACCATCTCCTACCACAAAAATCTCTCCTCCTTTGGACATCCCTTGATGCACCAATGGTAGAAAATTTCGCCACTGCAACTTTGACGTGTCTTGAAACTCGTCAAACAACAAATGGTCAAATCTCTCCCCAACTTTTTCGTAAACGAAAGGCGTAGGGTTATTAATCATTACTTTCGAAATCATTTGATGAAAATCTTGAATCATCAAAAAATTTCGTTCTTGCTTTATCCCCTCTGAAAGTTCGTGCAGATAATGCACCAAGCCCATGGCATAAAAATTCTTGATGATGGAATCCACCAAATACAACTGATTGATTTCAGGGCCATGAAACCACTCCCAAAGACGAGTAACGTTCACAGCCACATCCGTTGCAATGGCTTCAAAAAGATGCTTGACTTGTGGATTACCTTCCTTGGTTCTAAACCAACTCGCTGCTTCACCTTGGGTCCACCAATTGGACAACTCTTTTTTAATGAATGGATTTTTATCGTAAAAAAATGTATGTTCATCTTTCAGCTTTGCAAAAACATCAAGAAAATACCCTTTTCGCCAATGATCTGTTTTATCTGAGGAACAGCCGATCAGCAATTCATGCGTTTTACTGGCCAAATCTCTTGGCTGTTTCATCAAGTGATCTTTTATTACAAATAAATTCTGAAATATTGTCTCAAAATCTGAAAGGGTTAAACCCGCCTCCTTCTGCGACTCCAAAGCGGTCATTCCCCACTCAGTAGTGATGGTTTTGGCGTATTCCAACATCACCGACTTGGGATTCCAAGCCTTTCCATCTTCCATCTGAATTTGCACCAGTTTTTTCAAGTACTTGGTCACGGCCTCTACTTTTCCTGCTTGATCCAAACAGCGATCTACCACTTCCTCCAAGACACGATCCGTATCCATCTCGATATTAAAATCAGGATGCTGACTAAGATCGCGAGAAAATGCACGCACAATACGGTGAATGAAAGAATCAATGGTGGAAACGGAGAAACGGTGGTAATGATGCAAAATATGGGACAATGTACTTTTGGCGCGAGACTCCAAATCCAATGGATCGATGTTCAACTCTTCTTGCAACAACCAAAAAAGCTGACCACCAGCGCTTGTTTTTTCCAAGCGAGTACCTTGAGAGAAATCGTGCAAACGAGCCAAGATTCGGCTTTTCATTTCAGCCGCCGCATTATTGGTAAAAGTGATGGCCAAGATGTGCACGTAGGCATCAGCCGATTTCTCTCTCAAACACAATGTCAAAAATTGCTTGACCAAACTATAGGTCTTGCCGCTCCCAGCAGAGCTGCGGCAAACCCAAAAAACAGGACCTTGGTGATTCATATCAACTAAAATAACGGAGTTTAACAAGGTTGTTTCACTTAAATTATCAACTGTTGATATATTTTTGGTGATATGAATAAATGGAAACGTTGGACAATGCTATCCCTACTGTTTTTGCTATTTGCACAATGCAACAAATGCAAAGAGATTGTGGATCCACCAGAGCCTGAAACACCAACGCAGTTTATCTTCAAATGGAATGTTGTTTTTGGGAACAACGACTTGGTTCAGGGACAAACCTACAACCACATTGATGGCTACAGACTGCTGTTAGAAGACTTCAGGGGTTATGTTTCCAACATCACGTTGTATGATGAAAATGATTCCGCTTTTGTTATTCAAGACATCGCACTCCTCAATTGGTTCAATGATCCCCAAGTGACCATCAACGCAGACCCACGAACCGTTAAAAGAATCGGATTCAGTTTGGGCGTGCCTGCGGCCATCAATACCAATACCGATCCCACAACCTACCCCAACAGCAGTCCCCTGAGCGTCGGAGGCGCTGCTGGTATGTTCTGGACTTGGAACACCGGTTACATCTTTTATCAACTCAATGGCAAAACTGACCTTACAGGATCCGCTACTGCGCCACTCATCGATCCCATCGCATACCATTGTGGCGATGACACTCTTTTCCGAGAATTGATTTTTGATGTCCCCGATGTAACTGTATTCAAAGGAAAATCTCAAACTTGGAATTTCTCTCTTGATGCCCAAAAATGTTTTTGGAGCGATGCTGACACCTTGCACTTGGATACCGATTATCTAACACATACTACTGGCAATTTACCATTGGCCATTCGCGCAATGAACCTCTACGCATCATCCTTTCAATGGATACCGTAAAAATCATCGCATTCCTTTTTTCCTTTTTTCTAGCTGGTTGTCAAGAACCTGCTATGCAATCCTGTGATCAAAAAAACTTTCGCTATCGATTCCCCATACATTTCCCACAAGTTGTCTTGCCTGAGGACAACTGGCCCAATGATTGCCGAATATTGTTGGGCAGAAAATTGTTCTATGACACAAGATTGTCACTAGACCAAACATTGTCCTGCGGCAGTTGTCACAATTTAAACATGGCCTTTACGGACGGAGAAAAAACATCCAAAGGTTTTCATCAGAACGCTACACAACGGAACTCTCCAACGCTTTTCAATCTCGCTTTCGCGCCATACTTTCTAAGCGAAGGCGGTGTGAAAACATTGGAACTACAAGCCCTGGCACCGTTGTTAGACACCGTTGAAATGCACGGCAATGCCAAAGGAATTTCTCCGTTGTTACTCAATGATTCAGAAATCCAAAAGCTCAGTCAACAAGCATATGGACGACCATTGGATTATTACGTCATCACAAGGGCATTGGCATGTTTTCAACGAAGCATGATCAGCGCCGACACGCATTTTGATCATGCTTATTACTACAAAGATCAACCATGGGACAGTGCCGCTTTTCGGGGATGGCAGCTGTTTCAATCAAATAAATTGCATTGCTCTGAATGCCATAAACCGCCCCTATTTACCGATTATAATTTTTACAATATTGGTCTAAAAAACAACAATGATTTAGGGAAGGAACGTGAATCGTACCACATCCAAGACCGAGGAAAATTCAAAACACCAACACTAAGAAACATCGAACTCACTCCCCCCTATATGCATGATGGATCTGTTGCTACCTTGGAAGAAGTAATCGAATTTTACAATCAAGGGGGGCATAATCACCCAGAAAATCAAGACCCCCG
>CAMCTV010000100.1 GCA_945878635.1 Chryseobacterium gleum
CTGAATACAAATACCATGTCGTTTTTCTCAATGGTTTGACTTTGGGTAGTAAATACATTATGCGTATTGGCATCGTTCCCGATGCTTTTTTTATCCCCTTTGATTTCGATCAATTGCCCATCTCGAATAATCACGGCATCATTCTGCGCACCTGAAAATTCCAATACCATATTGTCATAATCCACAGAACACAGCGCAATGTCCATCCCATCCTTGATTTGGTTTTCATTATTGGTGTTGAATGCAGCAGCTGCTATTCTGTTCACTTGATTCAGTATTTGCCCGGGCTTGGTGTAAACCTTGGTAACATGGTTCAAGGCATTGTGCGCAATGAGACTCATGAAGGCCCCAGGTACGCCGTGACCGGTACAATCTGCCGCTGCAAAAAGTTTTTTACTGCCTTGTTGCTGGAACCAATAAAAATCACCGGAGACTACGTCTTTAGGCAGATAGAGGATGAAGTGTTCAGGGAATATTTTTTGAATGGAAGCGGTATCGGGAAGAATAGAATCTTGCAATCGTTTGGCGTAAGAAATACTGGATTTTAAATCGGCATACAATGATTGAATCTGTTCCTTTTGTTCTTCCGCGGTATTTTTTTGTAGGGTAATTTCTTGCGTTTGTTCGGCAACTTTCTCCTCCATGCGGTGGCGGTAGAAGGTGAGGTCATCTTTCATTTGCAGCAAAGCTTTTCCCATTTCATCATCATTGGACAGGGGTTCAAATGAAGCTTCAAGGTTTCCGCGTCCAATTTGGGTTGCGAAGTTTTTGGTTCGTTCAAAGTTTTGTTTCAATTTTTCCATGGCAATGCTCATGTCACCAATCTCATCATTGAATTTGGGCAGTTCCTCCTGGCTGTAAATTCCAAATGATAATTTCTTTAAACTTCTTCTTATTTTTCTGACGCGTGAAGTAATGGATTGGCTGGTGAAATAGGCGATGGTTATTCCCATTAGAATGATGATGACGCCAAAAAGAGACAATAGATAATAGAGGTCATCAAATGATTGATTCATGGACTCTCTTTCATGTGAGATGGCTTCTTTGAATTGATAGAGGAGATCTTTGAGTATGAGTTGGGTTCTTTCAACTTCGAAAGGGATTTCTGTTCCTTGAAGAAAAAGGTCTTCTGACAACATGATGTTCATCGGATCATTGTAGCTATCAAAACAGCATAGGGTCTCTCTGAGTTTGGTGTATTTTTCATTAAGTAGTTTCCAGTGACCAATGACAAGTGCCCACTCTTCTTTTTGTTTTTCAGACCAAAGGTGGTGCAACTTTTGAATTGCAGAAATTTGATTTGGAATGATTGAATCACATAGCGCAATGAATGTTCTTCTATCAATGTGGTCCTCATTTCTTTGAACATAGGCCCATTGTTTAGCAAGATCAAAGGATTGATCGATGCTCAGTAATAAATTTCTATTCAAAGTCAATGCGGGCAAATGAACGTTGTTCATTTGGTGGTTGATTTTCTCCGCCTTGCTCAATGTGGTTTGCACAAAGAACAATGCAATCATCAGCACCAAGATGAAGATGCCAAATCCCAGCGATAATCTCAATGGTATGGTAAACCGCCACTTTCGCATTATTCCTGGGGAAAATTGGTTTTAAATTCTTGTTGCAGTTGGTTGAACTGTTCATCATTGCCAATGGCGCGATAGATGAACATCAACGCCTTGTATTGCGTAGCACTTTTTGGACAATCATTGAACGTTGCTTGAGCGTAGGGAAGCGCTTGATGAAAAAGCGACAACGCATCATCTTGAATTTTCATCAATGCATCAAACTCCACGTCAGCATCGATTTGCTTGATTTTAAATACACCAATGTTGTAATAGATGATGGCGATGTTGTTCATCGCTTCGCAATCTGTGGGGTCTTCTTTTAGAATTTTTTCATACAATTGAATGCACTGATTGAGCCAGTCCACTTGCTTCACATCCGCTTCCCAGAATTCATAGAAACGTTCTGATTTTCTTTTTTCAAATTCAATTCTTAGTGCGCGTGAAGATTGAGGTGTGATGCTTTTGTTGTTCCAAGATTCAAAATAGTCGTAGGCAGCATCTGCGCTGTTTTCATTGCTCTGTTGAAACTGTTTGGCTTTCAATAGTGCATCGTTGTATAGCGTACTGATGATATACTTCTGCGCCTTATTGATGTTTTCTATCAAAAGTTCATCATGACTGAAATTTAGTTTCAAAGCTTCATTAAAAGCAAGTAATGCGTTTTCACGGAATTGTTGACTGGGTTCCAATTCAGGTGTCAATTTGTAATTTTCTTTCAGAAAAAATCCCAATGTATAGTGCGCATAGGACTCATTGTTTTCCTGTTCAATGACCTTGTACATTTTTTGCAAAGCGTCACTGGCGTTTTTATTTTTTTCAAAATCAGCCACCACAGCATCTGTCAAGGCGTGTTGTCCCCAACCATGAGAGAACAGCAATCCAATGATTACTGTGAGTATCGCATTTTTCATTGATTGACGCGCCATTGCATGATTTTTATTCCGGGTTGTATTTGGTCTTCGTTCATCGCCACTTCATTGAGTTCATAGCGGACACTACCATTGACCGACTTGAAATTGATGTGGGCACCATTGGCTAGGGCGCCTTCCCAATTGCTCACCATCAAAGTGGACTTTTCTTTCAGCATTTTTTGAATTTGTCCCCAATCATTCTTTTTTGTTTTATCTACAAAAACCAAATGGGTATTGGCTGGAATGCTTTGTGCATTGTTGGATTGCACCACCTCAATGGGTTGTAAACCGATGGTTTGGTTTTTGTATTTGGATACAAAATGGGTATAGACTGCTTCATTGCCAATGATGACAATCTTGAAGCTTCCTTTTTTCATGGAGCTAGGCCATTGGTTGTTATTGGCAAACTGATACAAGAAGTTGGCTTCCATCATGGCGCGGGTATCGCTTTCATCTATTTTTTGCGCCAATAGTCCAAAGGAGATGAACATCCCCAGCAACACCAATGATAATTTAAGAATGGTCTTGGACATGATACGAAAATAGGGGCCTAAGCCCCTAAATTTCAATGCTGAACAGCCATTCCATACACGATGGAATGTTAATTCAATTACTTGCCATTTCCTTCATTGACAGCAACGGTTTCCAAATCACGGTCAAACAAATAAAGGCTGCTTTTCTCGTCTCCTAATAAGTGCAGACGGTCCAGAATATTGCGGGCCAGGGTTTCTTCTTCAATTTGTTCAGACACGTACCACTGCATAAAGTTGTGGGTGGTGTAGTCTTTTTCTTTTAGGCAGACGTCCACCACTTTGTGAATTTCCATGGTTACTTTTTGCTCATGGTTGAGCAAAGCGGTAAAAACATCTTTGAGATTTTTGTAGGGCAATGCGGGTTTTCCAATGGCGGGGATGATGGAGTTTCCACCGCGGTCATTGACAAACTTGACCAGTTTTAGCATGTGCATTCTTTCTTCATCACTGTGCGCATAAAGGAATGCGGCTGTTCCGGGAAATCCTTGGCGCTCAGCCCAGGTGGCCATAGCCAAGTAGGTATGGCTGCTCTCTGCTTCCACCAAGATTTGGTCGTTCAGCGCTTTTTCTACTTTTTTATTGATCATGTTTTTTTTGTAAAGTTAGCATTGAAGACGGAGTAAAGAATCAAACAGGAGATTTTTTCTTCTTCAAAATGGAACAGAATAGGATGAAGGATTTTTAAGAAAAGGAAGCGACAAGGTGAGGTGAGGTTTGGGGGATTTCGAGGAATAAGAAGTAGTACTTGTACTATTTTTTTGAAACGTAAAAAATTTAACTGTTTGGTAATCAGTAATTAGAGATATTCCATGGGTGTTCTTTTGGGAAATTTATTTGAATAATTCATTAGATTCGGTTCAAATCGATAAACATGAGAGTTGTATATGAATGGCATAGCCTAACCATTTTCGGATCAAATCTCAGCAGTGGCACATATACCTATACCTTGGTGGCAGATGGCGTTGTTGTAGCTTCAAAAAAATGTTGAAACAATAAACTTTCAAAAAAATGAAAAATCACCTCCCATTTAAATTTGTACTTTTTGTTTTGTTTATTCTTATTGAAGGGGTTTGTCTATGTCAGAAATATGGCAATATTTGGCAATTTGGCAATCAAATTGGTCTCGATTTTAATTCTTGCGAACCTGAAGTGATCACAGGTGCAAATATTGGTTTTGAGGGATGTGCCGCTATTTCTGACTCAACCGGACAGCTTTTGTTCTACACCAATTCCGATAAGGTATGGGACAAAGAACACAATGTCATGCCAAATGGAATAATCAATAATACTTCTGGTACTCTATCACAGGTGATCATTATCCCAAAACCACTTTCGTCAAATATCTATTACATTATCACGACCAAACCGCAAGCTGCAATGGACAATCTTCTCAGTTATCATGTTATTGATCTTACACTCAATGGAGGGTTGGGTGATGTCCAAAGCTCCGATAATGTCATGTCTAATTTAATTATCGCTGAACAGATAGCTGCTACATACCACAGCAATGGAACAGATATTTGGTTGATGGCTCATGAATATGAAACCAGTAAATTCCTTGCTTTTTTGGTAAACGGTAATGGTATTTCTAATGATCCTGTTATTTCTGATATTGGCCCCGCCCATCAGAATTGTTCGTCTAATATAAATGCAAGAGGAGAGATAAAGTTTTCTCCTGATGGAACTCGGTTGGTGATGAATGCAAATGGAATTGGAACTGGAGGTCCACAAGGTGTGAATGTTACAACAAGTTTTTTAGCCTTGTTTGATTTTGATAACAATACGGGAGTGGTTTCCAATCCAATAAATCTTCCGTTTAGTCGAGGGGAGTATGGCGTATCTTTTTCGCCAGACAACAGTAAATTATATGGAACAACTTGGAAAAGTTTTGGTTTTTCCATGCAAGATTACAATTATTTATACCAGTTTGATTTGACCAGTAACAATCCTCAGCAGATCATTGACTCCAAACAAATTATTGATTCTATGTTGGTGCCAACTTCTTACGGTACACTTAAAATAGGTCCAAATGGCAAAATCTATGTGCGCTATATAAGTGAAAATTATCTTGGGGTAATTCAATTTCCAAATTTAACCGGAGAACAATGCGGTTACCAAAGAAATGGATTGTATTTAGGGGAAATCTCGGATGTCTTTCAGTATGGATTAAACCACTATATCGAGTATCAAGATTATTGTGATTCACATGTCTATGTGATGGATTCATTGCCTCAACCTAAACTCTATATATATCCCAATCCACTCACGTCACAATCTAAATTGATTTCAAATGTCCCATTGAGCGATGCCACATTGAATATTTTCAGTTGTCAAGGTGATCTAGTTCTTCAAATTAGGAATGTCAATCAACATTTAGTTGAGATTAATCGAGATCATTTAAACAATGGACTCTATTTTCTGACTGTGGAAGAAAATGATGAAATTATTTATCGTGAAAAATTGGTGGTTGAATGAGTCTTGAATGTTAGTTTAATATTGAAACAATAAAATGTTGAAACGATGAATCAACACATTCAGCTTAAGTTTTTATTATCTGTTCTATTTTCTCTGAAGCTAAGTTTGGTCTTGGGACAGTCAATAAATATTCATTCTATATCTTTTTTTAGGGAGGTGTCAGGAATGAACATTGAAGATAGTCATTACACCTTAAATGGCGAGTATATGAACCAATCTTCAAGACAAAAGCTTTTGAACCCAAACAATTTTGGCCCAATGGGATTGTATAACAAGTCAGTGAGCATTTATGATGGTTATACTAGTTCAAATAGCCTTATCAATGTTGCTCAGCAACCTAAGAGCACCTTGTTTTTTTTTGGGTCATTTGACAAAACAAGTGAAACACTGAATCAATTTACCGATTTGGAAATAGATGCTCTGTATCAATGGTCATTAAATGGTGGTAAATGTATTATTGCGAATAGTGCTAGGATGATGGTTGGTTTTGATGTTAGTTATGATGCAGGGATTTTAGGTGAAAAATGGGGGTTTAATATCATTAACGATTATCCTTCATTAATAATCCCAAACAATGAGGGAGAGTCAACCACTATTTTTAATGGGATATTTGGAATCATTTCAAATGTCTTTCAAGGAGGAGCTGCTCAAGGATATTTTGATATTATTCCCCCAAACAGCAGTGTATTGGCGACGGATAATGAAGGGCGTCCAACCTTAATATTGGATTGTACCACAATGGATCTGATTGTGACAGATGTTGATGCCTTTACTTATCTTGGCCAAGTTACGCAAGGTCCCAACATCAGCTCCGATCAAGATATCTTTTGGGCCAACACCATTGCTTTCATGGATCAATTGGACACGGTATGGGTTTCTCCATCGTTAAATGTTTCTTACGATACACTTTCTGTCGCGTCCAACTTTTACCAATATCAGTGGTATTTCAATGATGAACCCATCATTGGAGCCACAGACCCTCAATACATCACAACCCAAAATGGTTTGTATTACGCGGAAGTTACTCTGACAGGGGGGTGTAAATCCAAGTCCAATTTTGCTTTTTATGATACTTTTCCCTTGGATAAACCCATTGAGGATCCAAGTGCTGATACCTTGATCATGCCCAATGTTTTTTCACCCAACAACGATGGTAGTGGTGATTTTTTTGAACCCATAGAAATTTCAGGTTATCATGTGAATGAAATTTCAGTTTACAATAGATGGGGTTCATTGGTGCACCAAGTAAGAAACCCAGATTTTTTGTGGGATGGATCTACGGATCATCAGTATGCCAGTGAAGGGGTATATTACTGGGTGTTGGATTATCAAAATAAAAAAGGAGTGTTGTATACAAAATCTGGAATGGTCCAATTGGTTAGATAGAAAAAAGCATTCAATGAAGACAACGTTGGTGTGTTTACACAAACCTTAGGATAGAAAACATCCTTGGTATTTCAAATCCTTCTTCCAAATGCTCAATTAGATAATGCGCCATCAATGGGGCTTGTAACACCCCCTTGGTTCCTAGGCCATTGAAAATCCCATACTGAGGTTGTTCTGGCAACGTCCCGATGATGGGGTTTCTGTCTATGACAGTTGGCCGCAATCCTACTTGAACATTTTCAACATGCAATGCAATGGGCAAATGTTCTCTCAACTTTTTCGTCAGGTCTCCCACAATGTTCTCATCCACTGTAGTGTCTGATTTTTCCCACTCATAACTCGATCCTACGCGCAGTCTATGGTCATCCGTCGGTATGGCAAAGTTGCCATAATGTACAATGTGCTGTGGGATGGTTTGTTCTGCTTTTACTGACAACACATGTCCTTTATTGGGGATAATCCTGATCCTTTCAAACCCTTTGGGCATTGCGGCCAAACCGGTGCAAAAAATGATGCGTTTGTAAGATGCGGTTATTTCTGCATCTGCTAACCGTTCTTCAATGGCTTGTTTACACAGATTCACATATTGCTGGCTTTTTTGAAAATATTCTCGGGTGGTTTCCAAAAACTCAGGAACATT
>CAMCTV010000101.1 GCA_945878635.1 Chryseobacterium gleum
CATATTATCGCAGGTGGCGTCACCAGCGGAGTATGGTCAAGCAATAACGGAGGAAGCTCATGGACACATGGAACAGAGGCACAACATATCCACTCTCTTTCTTGTGTTGTGCAGGATATTAGAGCCGGCCACGAAAATACTTGGTACTATGGAACTGGAGAAGAGTTTTATGGCGTAGTAAGTGGCACCAGTTTCACCTCTCTGTTTTCTGGAGATGGTATTTTTAAGAGTACAGATAACGGAACAACTTGGCAACCTTTGGTCAGCACACAAAGCGGCACACCACAATATCAACTTCAAAATGGAAGCTATGATTTCATCTGGCGCATGGCCGTGGACGTTTCTAATACTGCTGAGGACGAGGTATACGCTGCAGTGTACAATGGAATTATCAGGAGCATTGATGGCGGAACAACTTGGCAAAATGTCTTGGGATTTGGCAGTGGACCCTCAGAATTTACAGATGTCTTGGTAACACCAGAGGGTGTTGTGTACGCTACATTCAGTGACAACAACACCAATGGTGGTGGATTTTACCGTTCGGAGGATGGAGTCAATTGGGTTGGTATTAACCCTACACAACCTGAGATAGCCAACTTGAGAAGAACGGTAATCACCATGAATCCTCAAAATCACAATGAAATATTTTTCTTGGGAGAAACGCTGAACAACAACCAGTACGCATTGGATCACTTTTTATATAAGTACACCTACATCGATGGTGATGGCACAACTGGAACTTGGGAAAACCGTTCTGCCAATCTTCCTGATGACGCGTGTAACTTAAATACAGGAATTGACTTTGATTTTGGAACTTTTCGTTCACAATACAGCTATGACCTAACCATCGCTCATCATCCAACGAGCAATGTATTGTTCATTGGTGGAATCAATCTGCATAGAGGGATGGATGGATTCAGCACAGATACCAACGATTGGATTGGTGGATATCGTTGTAATCCACAGGCTCCGTGGTTTTATGTATATCTCAATCATCATCCTGATCAGCATTACATGGTTTTTCACCCTACCAATCCAAATGTTTTGTACAGCACCAATGATGGTGGAATATACAGAACAGATGACTGCATGGCTGATAGCATAACTTGGACCTCACTCAATAACGGATACATTGCCAGCCAATTTTACACTGTAGGATTTGAACAAGGGATCAGCAATTCTGATTTCATTATGGGAGGAATGCAAGACAACGGAACATGGATTACCAACTCTGCCGACCCCAATCAACCTTGGAAAGAAGTGCATGCAGATGATGGTGCATTTTGCGCCATACCAGAAGGACGTGATTTTGTCATCTCCACCTCTCAATCAGGTAGAATGATGAAAAAACTAATCGATGATCAAGGTAACTTACTGGGCAGTGAGCGCATTGATCCGCAGACCGCTCCATCCTATCTATTCATCAATCCCATACTCTTGGACCCTGTCAATCACCAGGATGTTTTCATTGCGGCCAATAAAGCCATTTGGTATTTGCCCAATGTGCAAGACATACCTGTAACTGGAAACTACCCCACCAAATTGGCAGACAGTTTATGGGTAAGACTTACAACGTCTTCTGTTCCATTGCTGGCAGGTGCCATCAGTTGTATAGACAAACCCATCAACAACAACAATGTCATTTACTACGGAACCAACCAAGGCAAAGTATACCGCTTGGACAATTGCTACAGTGATACACCTACCCGCATAGATATTTCGGATACACAATTTCCTGCCAATGGATATGTTTCGAGCATCTCAGTGAATGACTATCATCCCAATGAGATATTGATTGGCTTTTCCAACTACAACAAAAAGAGTTTGTTCCACAGCATCGATAGCGGTGACACATGGAACGACATCAGTGGGAACTTGGAAGAGAATCCCGATGGAACCGGTGCAGGACCTGGCGTGTATGGGGTAGAAATTTACCCCAGTGATCCGCCCCAATACTTTGTTGGAACCAGTGCAGGGTTGTACTCAACAACAAGTTTGGACAGCACAAGCACTATTTGGCAAATGGAAGGTGCCAACACCATTGGCAACGTTATTATCAATCAAATCAACTCCAGACCTTATGATGGATTGTTGATTGTTGGCACCCATGGCAATGGCATTTGGACAACACACTTGCAACCAGCCGTTGGCATTGGATACAACGAAGAAGACTGGAAAAAGGATTGGAGAGTATACCCAACGCAAGTTAGCGATTATCTAAAAGTGGAATCTCCATCGGGTGCTACAGGTAAGACGATTGTCAGATTGTTCAATCTCTCTGGCCAACAAATATTGGAAGAGCAATTCCAAGCTGAGAAAAAATTGCATCAAATCAATACACAACAGCTCGTATCGGGTATGTATTTGTTTGTCATAGAAAACAACGGAAAGAAAACCACAGGAAAAATAGTTCATGAGTAACAGCATCATCTCTTCCAATGAGGCTCCCAAGCCGGTTGGAGCTTATCCACACGCTCGACGTGTCGGAAACCTTTTGTTCTTGAGCGGCGTTGGCCCCAGAATAGCGGGATCAGACGCTAACGATAGCGGAGTGCCGGGGCTTGAATTGGATAAAAATGGAAACTTCATCGCCTTTGATTTTGAAGCGCAATGCCGAAACGTCTTTGACAATGTTCGAAAGATTCTGGAAACCAGCGGATCCAAATGGGAGAACTTGGTGGATGTCACTGTGTTCTTAGTCAACATGAGGCGTGATTTTCACACCTACAATCGTTTGTATGCGGAATATTTCAAAGATGCTCAACCGTGCAGAACAACTGTCGAAATCAACTCACTTCCAACGCCCATTGCCATCGAATTAAAATGTATTGCCACCATTGAATAATTTTTGGCAAAGGATTTGCGTTAGGCAAAAACATGAAAACGAAAGTGGTTTTATTTGCCCTCGTTATCATGATGACTGGGGGCAGTAGCTGGGCTCAATCAAGTAAGCCAGTAAAAGTGAATATCAAGAACCTTCCCGAATTGGGATTGCGTTCTCAATCCAATAAGGCG
Organism: Chryseobacterium gleum; assembly: GCA_945878635.1. Taxonomy (GTDB): domain Bacteria; phylum Bacteroidota; class Bacteroidia; order Flavobacteriales_D; family Sanyastnellaceae; genus CAMCTV01. The sequence continues at coordinate 3,016 of CAMCTV010000101.1, forward strand.
TTTAAGCCTGGTGAAAAATTGGTGTACCGTCTTCACTACGGTATCATAGATGCGGCTATCGCTACCATCAGTGTAGATCCGCAGGTTACCAAAGTGGGCAATAGAGAAGTATACCACGTCACAGGAGAAGGAAAAACGGTTAGTACGTTTGACTATTTTTTCAAGGTTCGAGACAAGTATGAATCTTACATCGACAAGCAAGGGATGTTCCCGCACAAGTTTGTTAGAAACGTGGATGAAGGTGGTTATAAAATACAACAAGAGTACACCTTCTACCCTGCCAAGCGCGCCTATAAAAACCAAAAAGGAGAAGGCTACTTGACTCCAGAGTACGTGCAGGATATGATCAGTGCTTTTTACTTTGCCCGAAACATGGACTTTTCAAAGGCCAAAAAAGGAGACATCTTTAAAATCAATTGCGTCGTTGACGATGAGATATTCCCTTTGAAGATAAAGTACATAGGTAAGGATAAGGTTTCTACAGATGCTGGGACCTTCAATGCATTAAAATTTGCGCCTGTTATTCAGAAAGGTCGCATCTTTAAAAAAGAAGAAGATCTTAGTGTATGGATCAGTGATGATGCGAACAAAATCCCATTGATGGCATCTGCCAAAATCATGGTTGGAAGTGTGAAAATGGAATTGCAATCCTACAGTGGATTGGCCAACACCCCGGCTCGCATTAAGTAAAAATTATCTTTTCTCAATTTGAAAAAACTCCCTTGTGGAGTTTTTTTTATTGGTACTTTTGCAGGAGTAAAATAAAGAAAATGAAAGCATTAGTAGAAGCTTTTCCGAAGCATTTAGAAGAAGCAATGGGCATTGGACGCTCAGCAAAATTAAACAAGTCCGAAAAAACATTTAACAACATCGTTATCTCTGGATTAGGAGGTAGTGGCATCGGTGGGAAAATCGTATCTCAATGGGTGGCTGATAGCTGCGCTGTTCCAATTGTTTGCACCAACGATTATGTTTTGCCAGGATTTGTCAATGAAAAAACATTGGTTATCATTTCCAGCTACAGCGGAGATACTGAAGAAACAGTAGCAGCAATGGATGAGGCTTTTGCCAAAGGCGCAGAGGTGGCTTGCATCACAAGCGGCGGAAAAATTGGAAAAATTGCTGAAGAAAAAGGATTGAATTGTATCCTGATTCCTGGAGGCAAACCTCCTCGTTCTATGTTTGGTTATAGTGCTATTCAGCAATTGTACATGTTGGCCAATTATGGATTCATCGGTATGGATTTTGAAACATCCATTACCAATGCCATTTCCAACATGAACAATAACATGGCTGATTTGCGTGCCAACTCTTTGGACATTGCCAAGAAAATAGTAGATAGAATTCCCGTGTTGTACAGTGAAGCGATGTACGAAGGAGTAACGATTCGTTGGAGACAACAAATCAACGAAAACTCAAAGATGCTTTGCTCACACCATGTGTTCCCTGAAATGAACCACAATGAGTTGGTGGGTTGGACTGGAGGAGACAACCGTGTAGCTGTTGTCATTCTTCGCAACGAGGATGACCACAAGCGCTCTCAAATGCGCATGGAAATCTGTAAAAAATTAATGGGTGAGAAATGTGATACCATCCTTGAAGCATGGAGCAAAGGTTCTAATAGAATAGAGCGTTCATTGTACTTGGTGCATTTGGGTGATTGGATCAGCATTGACTTGGCAGAATTGCGCAATGAAGATGCTACGGCCATTCCTGCAATTATTTTCCTAAAAGGAGAATTGGCCAAAATGCAATAAACATGTCAGAAGAAATATTTCCACTTCCTATGTCTTCAAGTCGCCTGGTGCGATTTGAAGATATGGGAAAGCGGGATTACAAAGCGTGCTGGGACTATCAAGAATCCTTGTTTCAACGGATCGTCGATCGAAAACTCCATAAAAGACTTCATCCTGAAGCTGAAGAGAATTCAGAGAATCATTTGCTTTTTGTAGAGCATCCGCACGTTTACACTTTGGGGAAAAGCGGAGATGAAAAACATTTATTGCTCAGTGAAGAGCAATTGAAAAAGGTGGGGGCATCTTTCTACCCCATCAACCGCGGTGGAGACATTACCTATCATGGACCTGGACAAATTGTTGGCTATCCGATTTTTGATTTAGAACTGTTCTTCACGGACATTCATTTGTACTTGCGTTTTTTAGAAGAGGCCATCATCCTTACCCTTGCAGAGTATGGAATTGTTGCTGGAAGAATAGATGGCTTAACAGGTGTTTGGTTAGATGAAGCACACCCCATCAAAGCCAGAAAAATTGCTGCTTTGGGCGTTAAATGCAGCAGATGGGTGACCCTTCATGGCTTTGCATTCAATGTTCATCCAGACATGCAGTACTTTACCAATATCATTCCTTGTGGCATTAGCGACAAGCCCGTGACCTCCATGGAAAAAGAACTGGGTTATGCGCCTAATTTTGAAGAAGTAAAAGAAAAATTAAAAGGACACATTCAACACCTATTTGGCATCACGTTTCAATCATGATGATAGGACTCTCCTTTGAGAATAGTGAAGGAGCGGTATAATTGTTCGAGCAAAAACATTCTAATCATCTCATGCGAAAAAGTCATTGCTGAAAAAGACAACTTGGCATTGGCGCGTTCATAAATGGAGTCGTGAAAACCGAATGCTCCGCCTATGATTAGAACGCAAGTCTTGGTTCCTGCATTCATCAATTTTTGAATCTGTTGAGACCACTCGGTAGATGAAAACATTTTGCCCTTCTCGTCCAAAAGCCAAACAAAATCCTCCGTTTTGATCTGCTTCAAGAACAAAAGTGCTTCCTTCTCCTTGATGAGTTCACGTGACATTCCCTTTGCTGAAACATCAGGAAGAACTACCCATTCGCAGGAAATGTAGTGAGTCAAGCGCTTCTTGTATTCCTCTTCACCAGCAATCAAATAAGGCGCCTTGGTTTTTCCAATATTGAGAACTTTGATTTTCAATTATTCCCTTTTGTCGTCTCTTGATTCTTTGATGTTTTGCTTTTGCAACGGATTCATTCCGTATTCACGAAACCTTTTGCGCTGAACATAAACGTCGTAGGCACAAAAGACAGCAGCACGAAAAGAAGACTCATCCGCTTGATTTTTTCCAGCGATGTCATACCCCACTCCATGGTCCGGAGAAGTTCTTACAATGGGTAATCCAGCTGTATAATTCACACCAGACTGAAAGGCCATGGTCTTGAATGGCGTTAAGCCTTGATCATGGTACATGGCCAACACTGCATCAAATTGATGAAAGGTACCTGACCCAAAAAATCCATCTGCACCATAAGGACCAAAAACAGCCAAACCTTTTTCGTTCAACTCTCTTACTGCGGGTATGATGATTTCCTTTTCCTCTGTCCCCAACAAACCATTGTCTCCTGCATGTGGATTCAAACCCAAAACAGCAATTCTAGGATTGGGAACACCAAAATCCTTGATCAATGCCTCATGCATCATATTGACTTTTTTGACAATTTTTTCTTTGGTGATTTGTCCTGCAACATCCTTGATAGGAACGTGTCCAGTAACCACACCCACACGCAATGAATCAGCCACCAAGAACATAAGAACATCATCTGTACCTGCCATCTTTGCTAGATACTCAGTATGCCCTATGAATCCTGCTTGATTGCTTTGCACAACATCTTTATTGATAGGAGCTGTAACCAAAACATCAATTGAACCGTTGGCCAAATCTTGGGCTGCCATTTCCAATGATTTCAAGGCCCACTTTCCTGCTTGTGTATCTGCTTTACCCCACTCAATGTTGAAAGGAGTTTCTTTATCGATGTTGACCAAGTTCAATTTTTTGGCTTGGGCATCTTTGGCACTGGCCACTGAAAAATAGATGAGCTCATCCACTCCCAATCCTTTCTTGGTTTGCTTGATCCACTCTGGATGGGCGTATAAGATAGGAGTAATGGTATCAAACAAACGCATGTCGGCAAAGGTTTTTAACACCACTTCCATCCCTACACCGTTGGGGTCGCCGCAGCTGATTCCCACTTTTACTCTTTGCTCCATTGCCATTATTTTTTAGTACAATATTTGTCCTTGATGAACTGATACAACATTCTTACACCCACACCTGTTCCACCTTTGGGGCGATAAGATTGAGAAGCACCATTCCATGCAGTTCCTGCAATATCAATGTGAATCCATGGATACTTGGTGAAGTGCTCCAAGAATTTACCAGCAGATATATGTCCACCATTTCCTCCTCCCAGGTTCTTCATGTCGGCCACGTCGCTTTTCAACTCATCACCAAACTCAGGCCACAAAGGAAACTCGAGTGTGCGCTCCCAGACCTGCTCACCAGCTTTCTGAAGCAAACGCATATCGGCTTCTGGAGCAGTTCCCATCACGGCAGATGCATAGGTTCCAATGGCTCTGATAGCAGCTCCAGTGAGCGTAGCTAGATCAATCACTAAATCAGGGTTGTATTTCTGTG
>CAMCTV010000102.1 GCA_945878635.1 Chryseobacterium gleum
TTCAGAGCTACATAAGGAAGGATTGCGATTTTCATGAAATAATCGATAGCATCAAGGAAACCCATCATGGAGCTAGGTTTTTTTGTGGTAAAGTGTTGGACCAAATCAGACGAGAGAACATCAATGTAGCGGATTTACAGATTTTAGAAGCAGATTGTAATGCCGTAGTTATCTCTGATCGTGAATTGGAAGTTATCCGTTATATCGCAGAAGGATATACCAACGGAGAGATTGCAGATCGTTTGTATTTGTCGCAACACACTGTAAATACGCATAGAAAAAACATCATGCAGAAATTGGGAGTGAACAACACTGCCGCCATTGTGATGTATGCCGTGAAAACCAAATTGGTAAGCCCCAATAAATTTCTATTTAGCACTGATTCTGCAGTGGCCTAGTCCGGTGCTTTATTTTTTTAGTCTTCCAAAACTTTATTTACATTTGCCTCCAAGGGCGGTGCCTAAATATTTTGCTCAATGATAGCTAATACAATGATGGATATTGAAAAGATCGAGAAGAGTAGAATCGATCAGGTGGAATGGGATAACTTGGGATTTGGAAAAGTTTTTGCCGATCACATGGTGGTGGTAGAGTACCACAATGGACAATGGGAGACGCCCAAAGTCAGACCTTATGGTCCAATGCATTTCTCCCCAGCTATATCAGCGCTGCACTACGGCCAGGCTATTTTTGAGGGTTTGAAAGCATTTAAAAATGACGATGGTGAAGTCTTTGTTTTTCGTCCGGAAAAAAATGCTATTCGCTTCAATAAATCGGCAGAAAGAATGTGCATGCCTCCTTTACCGGATGGCCTTTTTGTAGATGCAATCAGACGATTGTTAGAAATGGATCACGAGTGGATTCCAAAAGGTGAGGGAGAGTCATTGTATATCCGTCCTCACATGTTCGCCATTGATGAATATGTTGGAGTGCGTCCAAGTGAAAGTTATTTGTTTGTTATTTTCACTTGTCCAGTTAATCGTTATTACACGGGCGAAGTCAAAGTAAAGATTGAGCCCAAGTATACCCGCGCCGCCAAAGGTGGAACTGGACACGCAAAAGCAGCCGGTAATTATGGTGCTGCATTGTGGCCCACAAAAACAGCCCAGGATGACGGATACAACGCCATACTTTGGACCGATGCTCAAACCCATGAATATTTGGAAGAGAGCGGTACAATGAATGTGATTTTTAGATCAGGAAATAAAATATTTACCCCTGAGTTGAGTGATTCCATTTTGGATGGTGTTACCAGAGACAGTGTTTTGCAGGTGGCCCGAGATTGGGGATTTGAAGTTGAGGAAAGGAAAATCAGCGTTTTCGAGTTGATTGATTTATTAAGAGAAGGCAAATTGGATGAAGCCTTTGGTGCGGGCACTGCTGCCACCATCGCTCCCATCAGGACCATATTGTACCAAGGTGTTGAGTATCATTTGGCGGATACTACTACCTGGACTTTTACAAATAAAATTAGTCCATATTTTGATCGGTTGAAAAGAGGCGTCGAGGTGGATGATCACCAATGGAATTTGCGCATTTTATAATGTGAAATCGATGTCTTTTCCGCATCATGTTGATATGAAGCAGACATTAATTATTTTGGGGTTGCTTTTTATAGCAACCCTTTCTTTTTCGCAGCAGATAGGCATTGTCAGGTCAATGGATACCCGTGATAACATCAATGCAGCATATGTATTATCCGAGAGCGGATACTCGTGCTATACGGATTCAAATGGGGTTTTTCACGCGGGTCCTATCAAATTTGGCGAGCGTTTGACCATTGTAGCAGCAGGTTTCCAAACCTTTTACGGCCAGTACAGATCGAATGGTCAAATTTTTCAAATGGGTATTGCAATGAATATTCAAATGCCATTGGTCATCACTGCTGGGCCCAGTATCGTTTTTAGTTCTGAAACATGGAATGTTGGTGACTTCATGTGGGATGTCAATGGTGAATTGCAATTGTTGGTTTATGAAAAAGAGAAAAGATGGAAGCGGCAGGAGGATGCGCATCGAACCATTTTTGAAAATGTAAAGATTGCTTTTAATTCAGGTGTTCAAAGTCAACGACAATGGGTGAGCTTGCACTTAAAAGAAAATGCCATTGGATTTTATCCACAGTTTCCAGGGGAAGTTATTATCGAAGGTGAAAAGAATTATTACCTTAAAGTAGGAGACGAATTGGCCTTATTACCTGATTCTTTGTTTCGTCCATACTTCAAGCCGGTGGTGGAAAAAATGAAAGATGAATCTTTTTTGGTAACCGATTATCAAACGGATTATCCTGCTTTCAGCTATTATCGGACCAAACAAGATTCTCAATGGATTCCGCTGCATTACATCCAAGATGAGAAGGAAATGGAGTTGTTTCGCAGTGAATACAAATATTTAGGTCCGCGCGAAAAGTTGGAGGCGTTCCAATTTCAGTTGGATCACAAAATTGACAAAGAGATTGTCGGCGCCTACATGAGTGGTTTTCCCAGCAAGCCTTATCACGCGGCAATTTATGCGCCGCTGATTCTATTGGGAGACACAATATTGGTCATCGATCATTTGCATGACGAGGTGACGATGTACAATCGTTTGGGAAAAAAGATGAATAAAATGCCTTGTCATCACCATAAAAAAAAGGGCATTGGTAAGTGGAAGGGTGAAGTTTGGCGAGATCCTTTAACCCATAAGTTGTATACGGCCTATGAAAAATCAGGGCGTGTAAAGTGTTTTGAAATGGATGTGTTGAACGATGAATTAATCCCTTGTATGGAATTGGCTTATCGCTATTGTGAAAAGATAAAAGTTAGGGGTGGGGAAGTTTTTTTTGTTTATCGGCCATTTGAATCTTCACAAAAGCGATATTTGTACAAACAAAAAATTATTCATGAATAATCAGAATTTATTAGCTGCTGTCTTAATGCTGTTGGTATTTAGTACAATGAGCATTGCGCAAACGGAATATTCATCATTCAATTTAACAGGACACGGACAAGCGACGGTTTTTGCCACAGATTATCAGTGTCTTGGAATTAATCCTGCTAATACCTCAGTGAAATATGGTGATTTTGATCGCCGTGTGGCTTTTGGCATTGGAGAAACAGCTTTCTCTTTGCACTCTGGTATTTTGGCAAAAAGAGAATTGATGCAAAATATTTTTAGAAGTGATTTTGACCAGCTAGAGCTCTCTCAACAATTGGATTATGCTTATCAATTTTCTCAAGAAAACAATGCCTTTGATTTGGATATTACCAATATCGGATTTTCAGTTAATGCAGGTAAAGTGGGCTCATTCGCTTTTGCCATCAAAGACAGGGTAGATTTTTATTCTCAGTTTGGACCTAAAATTTCGGAGTTGATTTGGTTGGGAAAAAATGCCAATGATATCTTTTCTGAATTGATGGTCACCTTTGACGACAACACGGTCCAAACGTTGTCCAATAATCCAGATAGTTTGAGTGCATTTTTAAGCACCATTGACACCAGTACTATTTCCACTATCCAAGGTTTGACCAATGCCACCTCTTCTAATATGAATGACTTATTGCAAGGGACTAAAATTAATTTTTCGTGGTTGCGGGAGTTCAATTTTGCCTATTCCCGTCCCATTATTGAGAGTGATGAGTGGTCGATTTATGCGGGTATAGGTTTAAAAATTTTACGTGGTCAAGCATTGATGACCTTGGATTCCAAGGATGGCCAAACAGATGCCTTTGCGGGATTCAGTCCCATGTTTTCCATTCAGTATGATGAGAATAACGTGCCATCAGGATTCGGGAAGTTCCAACCTTCACTCGTCAGTCCAAAGCCCATTGGTTTTGGGACAGGTGTTGATTTGGGTGTTACAATGAAATATGGTAAAAGTCTTTTTGTAAGCGCAGCAGTAACTGATATTGGAGGAGTCAATTGGCGCACGGATATGTACGAGTTTTCTGACGATACGTTATTGACATTAGATTATAATGGCATGCAAAACGTAGACATTGCTAGCAATATCAGTCAGATTTCTTTGGGAAGTGATTTGATTGATTGGAGATCTCGTATGACTGATTATAAAACCAAACTCCCCACTGCACTTCGTTTGGGAGTGGGATTGTATTTGATTGATCGCATCAAGTTGGGATTGGATTGGGTAGCACCAATGAATGATGCGGTGGCCAATGTTCAGAAGTCTGTAATTACCGCTGGTGCAGAGGTGCGCCTACCGCTGAATTTTAAGGTGTCTATGGGCATTACCAAAGGCGGCAATTATAATACAACGCGTATCACTGCTGGTATTTCCAAAATGTCTTTCAAAGGTGTTTATGAGTGGGGCATTGCATCAAGGGATCTGGTTACTTTTCTCACAAACAATGAACCCACTGTATCATTGGCTTTCGGATTCCTAAGATTTAGAATTTAAACCATGAAGTTAGTTGCGCTTTTTACCTCAATTCTTCTCATCTTTGGATGTGAAAATTCCAATTCCCAAAAAGTAACCATGATCAATTCTTCGTCATCCCCAACAAAGGCCGTTGCCAACGATACCATCACTTTGGGTGCTGGTTGTTTTTGGTGTGTTGAAGCAGCTTTTATGCAGCTCAAAGGTGTAGTTAGTGCCAAGAGTGGCTACAGTGGTGGATTCATAAAAAACCCTTCCTACAAAGAAGTTTGTAATGGAAATACAGGTCATGCAGAAGTGGTTCAAATTGTATTTGACTCAACCATCATTTCTGTGGCAACTATTTTAGAAGCTTTTTTTACGGTGCATGATCCAACGCAGTTGAATCGTCAGGGCAATGACATTGGCACCCAATACCGTTCAGCCATTTTCTATCACTCAGAAAGTCAAAAAGACATTGCTGAAAAGGCGGTGAAAGCAGCCAAGGATAGTGGTGAATGGGATTCTCCTATCGTTACAGAAGTGAAAGCTTTTGATGTTTTTTATCCTGCAGAGGATTATCATGATAATTACTACAACTTGAATAAGGACCAACCATATTGCTCAATGGTTATCACGCCAAAGATGAACAAGTTCAAGAAGAAATTTCATCAACTGATTCAGGAATAAAAACGTTTTGAGATTTGGGAAAGTGGTCCAATAGAATTCCTTTGATGATTGGCGTTGTCTATTGGATGCTGATGATCATCAATGGACGTTTTCATCTGTGGGATTTTCAAGTGTATTACGGAGCCGCTTCTGATTGGTTATCGGGGGGTGTCGTTTACGGCAAGTCTTACGGTTTGTCCAGTGGTTTTTACAAGTATTCCTTGACGGCCTTGATTCCCTTTGTTCCTTTTACTTTTTTGCCTTATTTCTGGGCTTCAACATTGTATTACTTTGCTTTGCTTTTTTTGATGGTCAAGTTCATTCAAAAATGGACCAAATGGTTGAATAAACCCAATGCAAATTGGTCACTCACCGGCGTTTTTCTTGTGACATTGATTTTTTTTGGTGATCACCTGGAGCGGGAACTGTTTTTAGGAAATATCAATTTCTTATTGCTGGTACTGCTCATGTGGTTTTGGTATCAAATACAATTTTCAAAATGGAAATGGGCCGGTTGGATTTTGGCTTTTGTGTGTTTGGTAAAGCCACATTTTATCATTGCACTTCCATTGATTGTATTGCTCAAACAATGGGATTTGATGAAGCATTTTGGAATTGCCTTTTTATCGTTGTTTCTCCTTCCTGCTTTGCTATGTGGTCCCTTTGATTTTTGGGATCTGAATCAATCATGGTTAAAGGCTATGGCCGAGCATAACGCAGCGCTATATGCAAGTCCAAATACTTTCTACGGAATTTTTTACTCATGGATTACCAAATGGATAGATTATCCAAAAATGGGTTATGTTTTGTTTGTTCTGTTGTCAGTTGGTTTTTTGGTTTTGCTATTGTGGTATTTTTGGCAGAAATTAGAAAAGGCCAATCTATCCATTTTATTCTTTCTTGTTTTTGCATTGGTTCCATCTTTGACCCATACAGATACAGAGCATTTCCTTTTCTCCATGCCGCTTTTTCTTTTCATTTTGTTGTCGTTTGAGAAAGATGAAAAGTCCAATGCTTTATACTTCTTTTTGTTCTTGGCATTAATCCCTTTCCTCTTTAACTCACCGGATTTAGTGGGTAAGAAGTGGTCACTCCGCATGGATGAAGGTGGCTTGGGCTGGGGGAATTTCATTTTAGTTTCAGTGTTCTTTATTAGAGTGATTCAAGGAATTCTGAAGAACAAGGCGTATATTCGTCTTGATTCATGAGATTTATTTTTTTTATAATCTTTGTTTTTTCTTCTCTGTTCTTCAGGGCTCAAAATGGCTTTGTAGAAAATAAAGGTCAATGGCCCAAGGAAGTCCTTTTTGCTGTTGATATTCAGGAAGGTAAACTGTTCATTCAACGTGATGGATTCCGCATTCATCAATGGGACTTATCTGGTTGGCATCATGCGTCCAATTTTGAGGTAACGGATGAAAATGCCATTCGCACCAAAGGAAATGTTTATGATGTAATATGGCAAAGCACAATTGGGCGTTCGTTTTCAATGGGCAATGAATTGCTTGCCCATCGCTTTAATTTTTTTCTGGGCAATGACCAAACCCGATGGGCCAGTGAGTGCCGAAGTTTTAATCAAGTAATTCAATATGACGTATATCCTGGAATTGATTTGGTTTGGAAATGGGATGCGCAAAAGGGTATCAAATATGAATGGCATGTCCATGCCAAAGGCAATGCCCGTCAGATTGCATGGAAATACCGTGGAGTGGATGATGCCAGATCCGATGGGAAAAAACTCTTGGTGCTTAACTCGCTGGGGGAAATGGAAGATGAGATTGGTGATTGTTTTATAAAACAAAACAATCGATGGGCCAGATGGCATGCAGACATTGGATATCAGCACAACGCCAAGGGAGTTTTTTCATTTCAATTCAATAAGCAACCTAATGCGGATTGGATTATAGATCCACAATTGGTTTTTTCGACATTCAGCGGGAGCACTTCTGATAATTTTGGTTACACTGCGACCTATGATCAACAGGGGTATTTGTACAGTGGGAGCAGTGCTTTTGGACAAGGCTATCCAACAACATTGGGTGCTTATCAAACCACCTGGGCCGGTGGAGATGGCAGTGGCAGTTTGGCGGGAACCGATATTGCTTTAACCAAGTATAGCCTGGATGGTACTCAGCTCATTTGGTCTACTTTTTTGGGCGGTGATCGGGATGAATTGCCACATTCATTGGTGGTCAATGATGAGAATGAATTATTGTTTTATGGTTCGACAGGCTCTTATAATTTCCCTGTAACTGAGAATGCTTTTGATACTACATTCAATGCTGGACTAGCTTTTACACCTCAGGGAATTGGCACTACCTACGCTTTTGGAAGTGATGTGATTTTGGGTCGTTTGTCCTCTCATGGTGCTGAATTGCTTCAATCCACATATTTCGGCGGCAATGGAAATGATGGCGTCAATACTGCGGTGG
>CAMCTV010000103.1 GCA_945878635.1 Chryseobacterium gleum
GGCAGGTAAACAAGAACTGGATAATTTCACTGTTGATTTTTGCTACAACATTTTTGAACAATTCATAGCTCTCCAATTTGTAAATCAACAAAGGATCTTTTTGCTCATGTGATGCAAATTGAACGTTGTGTCTCAAATCATCCATGGCACGCAAATGTTCCTTCCAATACAAATCTATAATGGCCAAGGTGATGGATTTCTCCATGCTGTCCACAATCACTTTCCCTTCAGTCTCAATAGCACGTTGCATATTAACACCCAATTGCAATTGCTTACGCCCGTCTGTGATTGGTATCCCGATGTTTTGATAACCTTGGTTGTTCTGAAAAACATTTTTGATTACAGGTAAAGCTTGCAACTTGAGGGCATTTGTACGATGGTTGTATCCCGATACAACTTCGCTGTACAACTTGTGAATAAGATCGTCTATCTTCCCTTGAATGAATGTGCTTTCATCGATTTGTGTGTCAATACCAAATAGGCGTAGAATCTCGAACTTAAACCCTTCATATTGTTTGGCAACATGGTACATCTCCGCCACAGAAGCAGCCATGTCATAGATCATGTTGTCAATATCCAATTGCAATCTCTCGCCGTAAAGCGCATGTTTTCTGCGCTTGTAAATCACCTCACGTTGCGCATTCATCACATCATCAAATTCCAAAAGGCGTTTTCTAACGCCAAAGTGGTTTTCTTCCACTTTCTTCTGTGCACGCTCAATGGATGAGGTAATCATGGAATGTTGAATGACTTCACCTTCTTCCAATCCCAAACGGTCCATCATCTTGGCAATACGATCAGATCCAAAAAGGCGCATCAAATCATCCTCCAAAGAGACGTAGAATTGTGAAGTTCCGGGATCACCTTGACGACCCGAACGACCTCTCAACTGTCTATCAACGCGTCTTGAATCATGACGTTCCGTTCCGATGATGGCCAAACCTTTTTCTTTGGCTCCTTCGCCCAATTTGATGTCGGTACCACGACCCGCCATGTTGGTGGCAATGGTTACTGTGCCCGCCTGTCCCGCCAAGGCAACGATATCCGCTTCTTTTTGGTGCAACTTGGCATTCAATACTTGATGCTCAATGCCGCGCTGGCGCAACATGCGCGAAAGCAATTCAGAAACTTCAACTGTAGTGGTACCCACCAATATTGGACGACCCTCCGCCTGCAATGAGGTAACCTCATCAATTACGGCGTTGTACTTTTCGCGCTTGGTTTTATAAACTTTATCGTTTTCGTCTTTTCTGCTGATGGCACGATGAGTAGGAATCACCATCACATCCAATTTATAAATACTCCAGAATTCGCCGGCTTCTGTTTCAGCAGTACCTGTCATACCGGCCAACTTGTTGTACATGCGGAAGTAGTTTTGCAAAGTGACAGTAGCATAGGTTTGGGTAGCTGCCTCGACACGAACGTTTTCTTTGGCTTCAATGGCTTGGTGCAATCCATCAGAGTACCTGCGGCCATCCATGATACGACCAGTCTGCTCATCTACAATCTTTACTTTGTTTTCCATGACAACGTAGTCTACATCTTTCTCAAACAAAGCATATGCTTTGAGCAACTGATTGATGGTGTGAATGCGATCGCTCTTCACAGCATAATCTCTTTGCAAAGCCTCAATGCGTTGAACTTTCTCTTCAGCGCTAACAGCGGTCTGCTCAATTACTGCCAGTTCATGACCCAAGTCGGGTAGTACAAAGAATTTATCGTCTTCCATGTTTTTGGAAAGCAATGAAATTCCTTTTTCTGTTAACTCGATTTGGTTGTTTTTTTCTTCAATAACAAAGTACAATTCAGCGTCCACTGTAGGCATTTCGCGCTGGTTGTCTTGTAAGTAAGTGGATTCAGTTTTCAGCAACTGCGCCTTGATTCCATCTTCACTCAAGAACTTGATTAATGCTTTGTTCTTGGGCAAACCGCGGTAGGAGCGGTACAAAGCCAACCCGCCTTCCACGGCCTCATCCTTGGCGGGAGAGCCATTTTCGGGTTGTAACTTTTTCTTGGCCAAAGTCAGAAACTCGTTGATCACGCCTTTTTGCGTATTGATCAACAATTGCACTTTTGGTTTTAGATTGTCAAATTCCTGTTGATCGCCTTTGGGCGTAGGACCTGAAATAATCAATGGCGTGCGCGCTTCATCAATCAAAACAGAATCCACCTCGTCGACAATGGCAAAATGGTGTTTGCGTTGAACCAATTGGTCGCTGTCAGTGGCCATGTTGTCACGCAAATAGTCGAAACCAAATTCGTTGTTGGTTCCGAAAGTGATATCCGCTAGGTAGGCATTTCGGCGGGCTGAGGTATTGGGTTGGTGTCTATCGATGCAGTCTACAGAAAGGCCATGAAACATGTACAAAGGACCCATCCATTCCGAGTCACGTTTGGCTAGGTAATCGTTTACAGTTACCAAGTGTACACCGCGTCCAGCAAGCGCATTGAGGAAAACAGGAGAAGTGGCCACCAAGGTTTTCCCTTCTCCAGTAGCCATTTCAGCTACTTTGCCCCTGTGCAAGGAAATACCACCTATCAACTGCACGTTGTAGTGAGTCATGTTCCATTTTACGGGTGTTCCTGCTGCATTCCAAGCGTTTTTCCAAATGGCTTTATCACCTTGAATAGAAACAAAGTCTTTTCCAAGTGCGGCCAGGTTACGGTCAAATTCTGTTGCCGTAACTTCCATGAAATCTTGGGTGCTGAACCTTTTGGCGGTTTCTTTCACCAATGCAAAAGCTTTGGGAAGTATTTCGTCCAAATGAAGTTGAAGCAATTGAAGGTTCTCACGTTCAAGCACATCGACGTCATTGTAGATTAACTCTTTTTGTTCCAATTCCTCCATGGACAGCTGTTCCGCTTTTTCCTTGAGGGAATCTATTATTTCCTGATTGGGAGCCAAACGGACTGCGATGTCCTTCCGGAGTTGTTGACTAATTCCGCGGAGTTCATCCAAACTGAGTTGTGCCATTTTTTGCTCTTCTTGAAGGATAGCATCTACAATGGGTTGAATGGATTTGAGGTCGTTCTGCGCTTTGTCTCCGACAAATTTCTTGAGTATTCCTTGAATGGCTTTGATCATAACTTTAGGCCGTGAACTGTTGAACACGGCGAAGGCAAAAATAAACCATTCAGTAAGGAATTGTTTGAAAAAAAACGATAAGAAAAGGATACGCGCGTATTTTTAAATTGGCTCATTACAAAAAATACAGTATAAATGTTTTGAACAATCAACAAGTACTTTTTAACCAAAGAAAGTTATGACCAAGGGATGTTAAAAAGTTACCCATCTTGTTAGTTGTTTTGGATAGGTTGTGAAGCAAAAAAGTTCCATTTTTGAAAACGCGAATAGAGATTTACGACATTTCTACTCGCACCACTAAACCAACACAACAGAGTAATGGAGAACAATTTATTTGAAGGTGCTGTCAGCACTAACGGAATGACAGCTTCAACAGAAGAGCCGATTTTAAAAGAGAACCCAGATCGTTTTGTTTTGTTCCCGATTGTTCACCAGGACATATGGCACTATTACAAAAAGTCGGAAGCCAATTTTTGGACGGCAGAGGAGATTGATTTGGAAGCTGACTTGGTGGATTGGAATTCGAAGTTAAATGACGATGAACGTCATTTTGTAAAGCATGTTTTGGCCTTTTTTGCCGCAAGCGATGGAATCGTTAATGAAAATTTAGCGGAGAATTTTGTCCGCGAGGTTCAATATACTGAGGCCAAGTTTTTCTATGGTTTTCAAATCATGATGGAGAATATTCACAGCGAGACCTACTCTTTATTGATTGATACATACATCAAAGATTCAGCGGAGAAGAGTTATTTGTTCAAGGCTATTGATACTTTGGATTGTGTGAAGAAGAAGGCTGATTGGGCGTTGCGATGGATAAAGAACGGAAGTTTTGCTGAGCGCTTGGTGGCTTTTGCAGCGGTGGAAGGAATTTTCTTTAGTGGTAGTTTCTGCAGTATTTTTTGGTTGAAGAAACGTGGATTGATGCCAGGTTTGAGCTTTAGCAATGAGTTGATAAGTCGTGACGAAGGATTGCATTGTGATTTTGCTTGTTTGTTGTACAATTCACACATTGTGAACAAGCTTTCCAAGCAGCAAATTTTAGATATCATTACCAATGCGGTTGAAATCGAAAAGGAGTTTGTTACTGAAGCATTGCCAGTTAAATTGATTGGCATGAACAGTGATTTGATGGCTCAGTACATTGAGTTTGTTGCGGATCGCTTGTTGGTTGAATTGGGCAATGATAAAATTTACAATGTAACCAATCCATTTGATTTTATGGAGATGATTTCCTTGCAAGGGAAAACCAATTTCTTTGAGAAGCGTGTAGGGGAATACCAAAAGGCGGGTGTGATGTCAGGAAAAGAGAACCAGAGTTTTACTTTGGATGCGGATTTTTAATATTTAAGTTAGTCGTTTTATAAAACAATATCAGAATGTTTGTAGTTAAAAGAGATGGTAGAAAAGAGTCAGTGAAATTTGATAAAATCACTGCGCGTATTTCTAAAATGTGTTATGGTTTAAATCCGAGTGTGGACTCTGTGAAAATTGCCATGAAGGTGATTGAGGGGGTTTATGATGGAGTAACCACTGTAGAATTGGATAATTTGGCTGCAGAGATTGCTGCGACCAATGCTGCTACACATCCAGATTATGCCTCACTGGCTTCACGCATTGCTGTGAGCAATTTGCACAGGAATACCAAGAAATCTTTTTCGCAAACCATTCATGATTTGTATACCTACGTTGATCCTAAGACAGGACAAAACGCAGGTTTGATCGCGGATGATGTTTACAAGGTCATTCAGGAGAATGCTCCTTTGTTGGACAGTACCATCATTTACGACCGTGATTTTAATTTCGATTACTTCGGCTTCAAGACGCTAGAGCGCAGTTATTTGCTAAAACTTTATGGTAACGTTGCAGAGCGTCCACAACACATGTTTATGCGTGTGGCAGTGGGTATTCACAAAGGCGATTTGAATGAGGTGATTAAGACGTACAACATGATCAGTGAAGGTTGGTTTACCCATGCCACACCTACTTTGTTCAACGCAGGTACGCCAAAGCCTCAGATGTCATCTTGTTTTTTATTACAAATGAAAGACGATAGCATCTCTGGTATTTATGATACATTGAAGCAAACGGCTTTGATTTCTCAGAGTGCAGGTGGAATTGGATTAAGCATTCACAATGTGCGTGCAAAAGGTTCTTACATCAAAGGAACCAACGGAACCAGCAATGGAATCGTTCCTATGTTGCGTGTGTTCAATGATACTGCGCGCTACGTCGATCAAGGTGGTGGAAAGCGCAAAGGTTCTTTCGCTATCTACTTAGAACCTTGGCATGCTGATGTTTATGATTTTTTGGAGTTACGCAAGAACCATGGAAAGGAAGAGGCCAGAGCGCGTGATTTGTTCTACGCCATGTGGACGCCTGATTTATTCATGCAGCGTGTGAAGGAAAATGGTCAATGGACTTTGATGTGTCCCAATGAGTGTCCAGGATTGTCGGATGTTTGGGGCCCTGAGTTTGAAGCATTGTACACCAAATATGAGAATGAGGGTCGTGGTAGAAAAACCATTAATGCGCAAGACTTGTGGCATAAAATTGTTGAGTCACAAATTGAGACTGGTACTCCTTACATGTTGTACAAGGATGCGGCCAACGGAAAGAGCAATCAGCAGAACTTGGGAACCATTAAGAGTTCCAACTTGTGCACGGAGATCATTGAGTATACCGCTCCAGACGAAATTGCCGTCTGTAATTTGGGGTCCATAGCCCTTCCTAAGTTTGTTAAGGATGGCGAGTTTGATCACAATCGTTTGTTTGAAGTGACTTATCAGTTGACCATCAACTTGAACAAAATCATTGACGCCAATTACTATCCTGTTCCTGAGACCCGCAAATCCAACATGCGTCACCGTCCTATCGGAATTGGTATACAAGGCTTGGCTGATGCATTCATCATGATGCGTTTCCCATTTGACAGTATTGAGGCGCGTCAATTGAATAAAGAAGTTTTTGAAACCATCTATTATGCTGCATGTACAGCTTCCAAAGATTTGGCCAAGCGTGATGGTGCATATGAGACCTTCCCGGGTTCACCAGCTTCAAAAGGTTTGTTGCAATACGATCTTTGGAAAGTAGACACTACCAACCGATGGGAATGGGATGTGTTGAAAGGTGAAATCAAAGAGTTTGGTATGAGAAATTCATTATTGTTGGCTCCGATGCCGACAGCATCTACTGCACAAATCCTAGGAAACAATGAATGTTTTGAACCATACACATCCAATATTTACACCCGCCGTGTATTGGCTGGTGAATACATCATCGTGAATAAGCACTTGTTGAAGGATTTGGTGAGTTTGGGCATTTGGAATGAAGATTTGAAAAACAAATTGATCAGCGCCAATGGTTCAGTTCAAAGTATTGCTGAGATTCCAGACAACCTAAAGGCCTTGTACAAAACGGCTTGGGAGTTGTCTCAAAAAGCAATCATCGATATGTCTGCTGACCGTGGTGCATTCATCTGTCAAAGTCAGTCGTTGAATATTTTCATGGAGAATGCCAACCTGGGTAAATTGACTTCCATGCACTTCTATGCTTGGGAAAAAGGTTTGAAGACAGGAATGTATTATTTGAGAACAAAGGCAGCAACAGATGCCATCAAGTTTACAGTTGACAAGAAATACCAAGAGGCACCAAAAGCTTCAACACTAGACTTTGGTTCAGCGCCAAAGACAGTGGATCAAATCGCGCAAGAGCAAGCAACCATATCTTGCTCACTGGACAATCCAGATGCGTGTGAAATGTGCAGTGGATAGTGTAAAGATTAATATTAGGTTAGAGGGGCTGCGCAGCAGCCCCTTTATTTTTTCTAGGACGGGTCAGTTTCACAAAAGCAGGAGGGGAGATGTCGCTCCTACGGAGCTGAAAACCCAAACCCAATTTCCGCTTACCACTTTCCGCAATGATTATCTCACTGCATCTGATCCCCACGGAGCCTGCGATAGGACTTGCGGGCTTCGGTGACCAATAGACTGCCGGGCTGCTCGGTAAGAATTTTCTCATACCACTTCATGGCCTCCTCTTTGTTGTTCAAATGATATTCATTCAACTGTCCCATCATCATCATCGCATCGTCATACTTGAGCTCAGTGAAATGAAAATCGATGATTTCTTTCAGGTATTTCTCACAGTTTATCCAGTCCATTTGATCATACGAAATGGTTGCTTTTAAATACAAAGCCTCGTCAATGAGGGGATGCCCTGGAAATTCCTTGGCAATGGAATCCAATGTGGTAAAGGTGGCGTTGTATTGGTATTGTTTGGCTTGCAATTCAGCACGGGCATATATCTCCAATGGTGTTTCAATGGAGTCGGGGATGCTCTCCAAAATC
>CAMCTV010000104.1 GCA_945878635.1 Chryseobacterium gleum
CAACCGATAGGTTGGATCATCAACCGCCGGCATTTAAAGCCGGCGGTGTTTTATCCCCTCCTACCGCGTAGCGGAAAGGAGGGGTGTCCTGACGAGCGCACGCGCTGTCGGGACGGGGTGGTGTTTTAGATGAAAAACCCAATCTTTCAATTTGGTTTTGAAAAGTAACTCGTTGTCGTTTTTAAGGAAAGGTAGAATCTCGCGAGAAATTATTTTTTCTGTCAATCTAAACGTCTTGTAGTGTTGCAAAATGCCCAAGTAACTGTGCAGACAAGCAATGAACTCTTTTCTTTTCTCAGCATCTTCTTTCCACTCAGGATAGCTGCTCATCCAAGCTTTCATTTTTTTGATAAATTGTCCCACTGTTCTGTTTTGTGCATACACCCTGTGCGGTTTGATAACAGCCCCCAAAAACCGCACTCCTTTGCTGTAATGCTGCAAATAAATTTTTTTGGGATGCAAGGTGAGTTGGAGATTTTCTTTCAAAAAGTTTTGTATCTCCAATCGTAAATCTTTTAGGAAAAAAGGATTTGGATGTACAATGATAAAGTCATCCACATAACGGCCATAATATCCTTTTGGAGCTATCTTTTTCAATATCCAATGGTCCAATTCATTCAAGTAAAAGTTGGCTAAAATTTGGCTCGTTAAATTGCCAATCGGTAGTCCGCAATCAGGCGCTGTTGTAAAAAGAGATTTGTTGGCTGGTACTTTATTCCATTCCTTTTTATCTCCCTTAATCATGCAGTGTTGGCTGCTGTCGTGATGCACAATTTGATGGAACAGTAGGAATAGCCGCTCTAAGTCATCTGCATGGTATTTTTCCAGAATAAATTTTTTTAGCTTCTCCCAGAGAACAGGACGCGGGATATTCATAAAAAAGCCTTGAATATCCAATTTGAGGATCCAACAATCTTGGGTGTACTGCAGGCTGCATTTTCGGATATGTCGCTCCATCCGCTGAATACCATAGTGTGTCCCTTTTTCTTTTCGGCAAGCATAGGCATCAGGGATAAAGGTGCGCTCAAAGAGCGGATTGAGTTTGGCAATCAGATAGTGATGCACTACACGGTCTCTAAAATCTGCAGCAAAAATTTCTCGGATCACGGGGTATTGTACCAAAAAACAAATACTCCGTGATAGGCGGTAGGTACCCGTCTCTATCTCTTGGGCCAATTGGAGTACATGGCTTTCAAAGTTCATTTCAAAATGCAAGGCATTGTAGGTGTTCCGTTTGTTTTGCCTGGCTTCAAAGTAAGCCTCAAACAATTCTTGCGCAAGTGTTTTCATCATGCACAATGAAAGCAATTAGAAAGAGAGGAGCACGGGGCTCCTCTCATGATACTTCTGTTTTCATCCCGGACGCAACGAACGCTAAAGCCGTTTTGCTTATTGTTGTTGTTGCGGTTTACATTGGAATTGTTGTAGTTCAGTTTGCGGTTCCATGCGTTGTTAGAATCGTTCTCTGAACTACTCCACCAGTTGCCGTTGTTGCCAATGTTGTTGTATGTTCCATTGTTGTTGCGGTAACCGCCAGGGAAAAAGAAAAAGCCATGACTGATTTGCATTTCTTGCGGAGTGCAAGAAACACCGTTGATAACAAAACAATACCTTTTGCCGCGGCAGGGAAGGATTTTACTTGTTCTGTGCATGGCCGGATGAAAATGGCTCGCTACCCATAGCACGTAGTTATGCGGTACTCTGGCCCTCAGAAGTTTTTGATTTTTTATATTGTGCTTGTTATTCAGCATCACTTACCCCAAGATAATTCACTTCAGTTTTCATTATCTCCATTAGTTATCATTATTTTTGTACAACAAGCGTTTTTAAAAAAGAAGAGTTATGACTAAAAATGCAATCATTAAAAGTAAAAGCGCCATACAATTGCAATTGCAGATAGCCGTTTTTCAGGATGGTGATGCTTGGGTGGCCTATTGTCCTTCACTGGAATTGTCCACCTATGGCGAAGATGCAGCGGAGGCCAAGCAGGCTTTTGACTCGGCGCTATCGATTTTTTTGAAAGAAACAGATCGCAAAGGAACACTTGAGCGTTGTTTACTGCGTTTGGGTTGGCATTTACAACAAAAGCCTAAGGTTGTGTATCATCAGCCTCATTTAACATTGAAGGCCAACCAAAAGTTGTTGCGTCGCAATCCACAGATTTTTAATGAGAAGGTAGCCATTCCAGTTGCGTAAATCATGGGCTACAAACCGGTCCCTTTGTCCAAATGGAAGAAATGGCTCAAATACAAGGGCCTGGTTCATATCCGCACTGAGGCGAGCCATGAGATTTGGGATTTTCCGGATGATTCCTTAATGCGTCCAGTGGTGTTCAGAGGAACAAAGAAAGAAATCCCGGGCTTTCATATCCAAACCAATTTGCAAACATTAGGTGTAGATTACAAGACATTTCAAAAGGAGTTGCAACAGCTTTAGCGGGAAGGAGTGTTCTTTTTTAATTGAGCCTTTTGCCAAGCATAGAGTTGTTTCAATATTCGTTCAATTTCTTCATTGATAAAAGAGAACTTTTCAACGTTAATGCATTTTGTATCCATACACAGTCGAATCAATAAACGAATACTTTGCATTTTCTTATGGATGGCTTCAATGAATTCAAGTTTTTCTTTTTTGTTTTCAAAAATGCTTTGGTTAATGATTTCCAATACATCCAAGGAATGTTCCTTTATTCGATTGCCAAGACTGAATTTGAAATCCTTTGGAAAGCTTTTGGTGGTATTTAGCATTAACACATTGAATTGATATATGTCCTTGAATAAGGGAGGTGTTTTCATGTTTGTAATTTAGGACAATTGATATTTCAATGATCATTAGTTGCCATTTAATATTCATGAAAAACTAGAAACAGAATGAGAAATCCGTCGCACCGTCCCGATAGCGCAGCTCGTGGTGACTGTACGACTTGATTTTTTGTTTCACTTTTTGATCAAGCAAAAAGTGAAAGGTTATTTTGATAATATTCAAAAGACAACATTAAGTTTGCGCTGCGCTAAGGAAAAGTAAAACTATCTATCGAAGGAATTCAATTAAAATCAATCGTCAAATAATCCCGGTGATATTCTCTTTCTTTTTGTTCTGAAGTGAGCCACTCACAAGCAATGAATCCCATGTGGAGTTGATTGGGGAATTGTTTGGGTAGGATGATAATGCCATTGTCCACTTCCGTCCATTGGTGAATTTTTCTGATGCACCTCAATCTATTTCCTTCTTGGACGACTTGGTTGAATCGGTGCTCTGTGGCATTGTCGTAATACCAATAGCTGGGATATTCACAGGTGATCAAAAGATTGTTTTCAGGATTCTGCAAGGCCTCTGCCATGCCATACAAGAATGGTGTCATGTCATTCAGTTCCTTTCCATTTTGCACATTCTGGATATTAGAATCCAAAAGACAAGCGTTGATGGCAATGCCCTGCGGGCGATTCATTAAGATGTGTATTTCAAAGGTATCCCTTTCTAAATGTACTTCATGCGAAAGAATGGGGATGTTTTTACCCTTTTGAAAAATTTGTATTTCAAAACAATGTTCACAGCGCTGAGCCTTGCCTGAGATATTTCCGACAAGCAACGCGAGCAATAGAAAAATTATTCTGCAAGCACCGGCCATTGGTTGTTGCTTCTATTGGTGTCGGCCAATTTTCGATAGGGGTCAATGGTGACTTTTTTCACACCCGCCCCCAACTGCATGATGTATTGATCCTGCACCCAATTCCAGGCCGGTGCTGCTATCCATTGGATTTCTGTTCCTTCCTCTGGGTAAGCTGTTGTGCGCATCAAATCAATACTCAAATACCAATATTGAAATTTACCATCAGTCGTTTCAATCTCCACTTCAATGGGCATTGGCATATCTCCGTTGCGTTTTAAGACAATCAACGAGGGCTCTTTTTCTCCATTGGATGTGATAACACTGTCTATGGAATAATCTATCTGCTTGGTGGTGTTTACAAAGTATTCATTGTACCAGTCCAATACCATCCCACTTTCTTTTTCCATGATAGCCAAAAAGTCTGATGGGGTAGGGTGTTTGAATTTGAATTGGTTGTAGAATCGCTTCATTCCATTGTAGAATTTTTGATCTCCCATCATCCCTTTCAAATGGTACAAATAAGTTTGGCCTTTGCTGTATGCGGCATTGGAATAAGCATAATTGGTATTGAAGTGATCCGCATGGGTAGTCATGGGCTCCTCCTTTCCGCTATTGGCCAATTGTATGTATCCGCCAACGGCATCCAAGTGAAGCGGATTGGCAGGGTTGGGGAACAATTGATCCATCACCTCGTCTGATGAAAAACTGGTGAATCCTTCATCCATCCAATAGTACAGGCTCTCATTGAATCCCAGTATCCCTTGGTACCAGCTGTGCGCCAACTCATGAGCAGCTACTCCTACCAATGATCCAATCTTTCTTTTTCCCGTAATCAGTGTGGCCATTGGATATTCCATGCCTCCATCACCGCCTTGAATAAAGCTGTAAACAGGATAGGGGTACTTTCCAAAGTGCTCATTCATGTAGGAAAAAATCTTGGGTGTCATTTCCTGAAATTTCTTCCAGTTCTCTTCCAACCCTTGATTCTTCAAATAGTAGAAGTGAACTTTTAATCCATCTGATAAGGTGATCATATCATGCTGATAGTCCTTGTCTGCCGCCCAAACAAAGTCATGGATGTTTTGTCCTTTAAAACAAATTGATTTTCTGTTGTTATCTATAATGGATTCTCCGCACTGTTCACCAGTTGCGGCAACAACAAAATCTTTTTGAATATTGATATCTACTTGAAACGATCCGTACTCCCCATAAAATTCCCTTGCGATGTAGGGATTGGGATGCCAACCGTCTTTGTCATAGCCACAGATTTTGGGATACCACTGCGACATGCTGTAATCCACTCCTTCAGCACTGTTGCGTCCAGATCTTCTGATTTGAATGGGAACTTGTCCATTCCAATCCATGCTGATTTTGGCTTTCTTACAAGGAAGTATGGGGTTTTTTAAGACAACTTTGGCAATGGTTCCCATTTCGGTTATTTGCCCTTCTTTTCCATTGATTAATACCTTGATCAGATGCTGATGTCCATATTCCTCCGGTTTTAGCTTGCTGATGCGGTCTCCTACACGTGGGTCTGGATCAGCTATCCACAGCGACCGCACATCCATGTCACTGCCGGGTTGAAAGGCATTGAAGTACAAGTGCACAAAAATCTCATTGAGCGTATCAGCGCTGTTGTTGTAATAGGTGATTTGTGATTGACCCTTGAACTGATGATTCTGATCGTTCAACTCTATTTGCATCTTGTAATCCGCGCGCTGTTGCTGAGGATTGTTTTTCGCATTGGCCATCAAGCTGGCTGAAAGGATGAAGAAGAAAAGTACTTTTTTCATGTTGTATTGTTTACCAAGATGTGGATTCATCATCCATCCACATTTTTTTTAATTTTAAAGTTTGCTCTAGCACATCACGCACACATCCTTGCCCTCCTTTGAAGGGCGATATGTAATCAGAGATGTTTCTGATTTCAAATGCGGCATCGGCGGGACAAGTACCCATGGCTACCATTTGCATCACCCAAAAGTCAGGGATGTCATCGCCCATGTAGGTTGTGGTGGCGGGATTAATTTTTCCCTCATCAATCCACTCTTGTAATTTGACTTTTTTGGTTCCTACACCCAAATGAATTTCTTGAACGCCCAACATTTCAAAGCGTTTGCGCACGGCTTCATTTTTACCACCACTGAGAATAAAAATTTTAATTCCTTTTTTAACGGCCAATTGAACAGCGTATCCATCTCGAACATTCGCTGTTCGCATTTGGCTGCCATCATCTGTCAGGTAGACGATGTTGTCCGTAAAGACACCATCTACGTCAAAGATAAAAGTATCTGTCTTGGCCAATTGGGCCTTATAATTTTCGATGTTCATTTTGTTGCAAGATAATATCACTCATGGTTTGATAAAGACCTTTCCATTGGGGATCGTTATTCAATAGTTCCATGTGTTTGATTAGGGTTTTGTAATCTCCTCGACGAGCAGGCCCTGTTTGCAGGGTTGAATCAGGCAGAGCGGAAAGTCGGGAAGTGGTTTGGGATATGATGGGCAATATCAATTCTCCTGAAAGTTGATTTTCATGAAGGAAGTCCAATGCCTTTTGATACAGTGCATTGGTGAAATTATTGGCCAAAACAGCTGTGAGGTGAGCCATTTCTCTTTGCGCTTGACTGGTGGTGTGCATGGGAGCTCCAACGGTCTTCATCAAAGCATGGAGCGTGTCAAACGCCTTTAACGATGTCGTTTCTATGGCAAAGGGTATTTTTTGAAAATCGATAGCAGCGTTTTTGACAATGCTATAAATAGCCCATAGTGTGGCCTTATTGGGGTGCGGCAATTGATGCAAATCAAATGTGCCGGAAGGCTGAATGATGAACGCATCTGTTGGTATGTATTGGGCAATGGTTGCGATTTGGTCGTCAGGTACGGCCAATAAAACCGCATCTACATCTTGGGCAATGGCATTGAGTGCAACATTTTCAACGCTTTGATCTAGCCATGCTATAGGGCCTTGTGGCATTGACCTAAAATGCACCTGGTGCAATTGGTGTCCTGCTTGTATCCACATGCGCGAATACTGTGTTCCAACATTTCCACAACCGACAACGGCAAACTTCATGGCGATAAAGTTACATCGTTCTGCTTTCAATTGTAAATTCGCTGAGATGATTGAGAATTTTGAATTGATAACACCCGCTCCTTGGCCCGATTATGAGCTATTGGATTGCGGTGATTTTGAAAAGTTGGAGCGCTTTGGAAAGTACATCACCATTAGGCCTGAACCTCAGGCAGTATGGCCTAAGCGATGGAAGGAGGAGGAGTGGAAAAAGCGCGCGCATGTGCGTTTTGTTCAGAAGGGAAGCAACTCTGGAGATTGGATTAAATTGAAATCAATGCCTGATCAGTGGTCATTGCAATTTCCGATGAAGGATGGTGAGTTTTCTATGCGATTGGGTTTGACTGCTTTCAAGCATGTAGGGATTTTTCCTGAACAAAGTGCCAATTGGTGGTTCATTGAAGAACAAGTGAAGAAATTGGGAGGCCATCCCAAAGTGCTCAATTTGTTTGCCTATACTGGTGGTGCTTCATTGGCAGCGTGCGCTGCTGGTGCAGATGTTACGCATGTGGACAGCATCAAGCAAGTGGTTACTTGGGCCAATGAAAATAGACA
>CAMCTV010000105.1 GCA_945878635.1 Chryseobacterium gleum
GAGACCGCACATTTTGATTTTGTTTCGCAAGCTGCAGCAACAGGTGTGATGAACGTAGGTTTACAGTATGCCATGCCGGTTATTTTTGGTGTATTGACCGATGACAACATTCAGCAATCCAAAGACCGCAGTGGTGGCAAAAAAGGAAACAAAGGAGCAGAAGCCGCTGCTACAGCTATAAAAATGGCAGCTTTGAGATCAAAGCTCAACGCATTGTAATTATTGTTGAACGGAACGAGCACTCAAGAGCAATTCCTTTCCCTTTCTGGTAATCGTATAACCCAAGTTGGGTTTGTTGACAATGAATCCTTCCAGATACAATTTGGAGATTCTTTCACCCAACTGAGCGGATTGATTTTGATGTGCCAACTCTCTTTCAACTTTCACCCAAAAATTGGCTTCCAGTTGTGATAGCTTAATCAACTGATTTTTGTTGTTCTTCTTAAAGTTTTGGATGATGTCCAAAATAACAAAATCGTAATGGTCTATCATACTCAATTCAATGCGGTTTTGACTAGGCACGAAACTAATCATGGAGCGTCTAGGGTTGGAGATTTTCTGAAAAAATTCCCCACAAGTTTTCAACGATTTATTACCTTCGAAAAAAAAAGATATGAAAATAGTATTTTTCTTAAGTTGTTTTTTAATTCAAATTGTTTTTTCAGCCCAGGTATCGATCACTTCTGCAGACATGCCCAATTCAGGCGATTTGCTTACACAAGAGAATGCGACTTGGAATGGCAATTGGAATTTGGATCAAACAGGAAATGGTCTTTCTTGGACAGTCAATTCTTCGGTGCTTACGCCTTTGGGGAATTATACGACTGTAAATTGTGAACCATTAACCAATGCGCCTTTTGCGTATCAATTCTTTTTCAATTCACCTTTTGATGCTGATCACAACAGTGATTACACCACCATTACTACGCCACCAACTTTACCTACTGATCAATTGCCCATTCCTATTCCTATCACTATAGAAAACACCTACGCGTTTTATCAAGTGACCGCAGCGCGTTATGCATTGACAGGTTTTGGTGCAAGCATCAGTGGATTTCCAACCGGTGCACAAGGGAATCCGATTGATATTATTTATCCATTGCCATTAACCTATCCTCTGGATCAAACCAACAACTCCTATTTTCAGTATGACATCCCAACATTGGGTGCTTATACCACTGCTCAAACAAGAAGAACTGAGGTTTTAGCAGAGGGAACTATGAATTTTTTTGGAACTGAATATCCTGTGATCAAAGTCAAATCCACGGTTACGGGCAACGACTCATTGTACATTTCTCAATTCTCATTTGGCTTTTCCTTTCCTCGACCAGAGGCTGTTGAATACAAATGGTTGACTCCTGGTATCAAGGTGCCTTTGCTTCAGATTAACTCAACCCTGGGAGCGACAACTGGCGCATTGATTTATGCCACTGCGCCCAATGGTATCAAAGAATCTTCAAATGCAGATTGGATGATATACCCAAATCCAGGAAATCAAATCAATGTAAAAGTTCAAGAATCAGTTATAATTACCATTTTAGATGAGAAGGGTACAGTTGTTTTTAAAGATAACGTGAACGCACTGTCTCAATTGGATGCAAATGGATTGGCATCTGGAACTTATTTTATCGAAATTAATGGTGTAACCAAGAAGTGGTTTAAGAATTAAACAAAAGATAGTATGAAGCAGGCTTATGTATTTCCTGGTCAAGGTGCTCAATTCCCTGGCATGGCTAAGGATCTCTATGAAGGGAATGAATTGGCCAAATCAATGTTGGATCGTGCCAATGAAATTTTGGGTTTCAATATTACTGAAATCATGTTCCATGGTTCGGAAGAAGAATTGAAACAAACCAAGGTTACTCAGCCCGCCATCTTTTTGCATTCTGTGGTCATGGCGGCTTGCTTGGGTGATGCTTTTCAACCCAGCATGGTGGCAGGTCACAGTTTGGGTGAATTCTCTGCATTGGTAGCGGCAAAAGCGCTCAGCTTCGAAGATGGTTTGAGATTGGTATCGGCCCGCGCCATTGCCATGCAAAGGGCTTGTGAAATCAATCCTTCAACAATGGCCGCTATTCTTGGTTTGGAGGATAAGAAAGTGGAAGAGATTTGTGCGGGTATTGATGGGGTGGTTGTTGCCGCCAATTACAACTGTCCCGGTCAACTGGTTATTTCAGGAAGCAATGAAGCCATTGATTTGGCTTGCGCAAAAATGACAGAAGCAGGAGCAAAGCGTGCTTTGAAATTGCAAGTCGGAGGTGCTTTTCACAGCCCACTCATGATGCCAGCGCAAGAAGAGTTGATGTCGGCCATTGCACAAACGCCAATTCAAGCGCCCATTTGTCCTGTTTATCAAAATGTGAATGCACAACCGCAGACGGATCCAGCAACCATCAAGAATTTGTTGATTGAGCAATTAACTGCGCCAGTGCGTTGGACCCAAATCATGGAAAATATGATTGCCGACGGTTGCACAGTAGTGATAGAGGTAGGTCCCGGAAAGGTATTGCAAGGTCTTTTCAAAAAAGTAAATAGAGATCTTCCTGTTCGTTCAGCGGAGTGGGGTGAATGATTAAAAGAAGTATCGTTGTCATTATTCTGATTGCGGTGATCTCTCTGGGATTGATCACCGCAGGTCAGGTCTATTGGGTTCGTCAAGCCTACCAATTGCAGGAAAGGGTTTTTGAGTCTAAGGTTACAACGGCGTTGACGGATGTGGCGACAAAGATTCATTTGATTGAGAATGATAAATCTTTATTGACTCCCGCCAAGCGCATCAATGATTCTCGTTTTTTGGTGGTGATCAATCACACCCCTGATTCTTTTTTGTTGCGAACGCTTTTGGAGAAAGAACTGATCCTCGAAGGGTTGGTGGAACCGGTGGAGTATGGTTTGTACGATTGTTTTACTGGACAATTTGAAGTCAGTGGCTGGTTGTTTGCTGATAGTTTGTTGAAGCAAGCAAACATACCAAGCGGATTGATAGCCTCACCGGAAGAAGGACATTACTTGAGTCTCTATTATCCCCAGAAAAATGTATATCTGCTCAAGCGCATCGATTTTTGGATGTATAGCACCGGCATCATCTTTCTCATTTTTGTCTTTTTTGCCTACACCATCGGCGTATTGTTTCGGGAGAAGCGCTTGGGTTCTATTCGCAATGATTTTGTGAACAACATGACGCATGAGCTCAAAACTCCTTTGGCCACCATTCAATTGAGTGCGGAGGTTCTGAAGCAAGACAAAACCAGATTGGATGTCGAACGCATGAACACCTATATTGGCATCATCGAAACAGAAACTCAGCGTCTCAAAGATCAATTGGAGAAGGTCTTGCAGTTGTCTTCTTTGACACCACGAAAAAGGAATATCCAATGGGAAATTTTTGATGTGCATGCTATCATTCGGGATGCGTATCAGGCCAATTTGGGTCGGGTGGAAGATGCCGGTGGACATTTGCATTTGTCATTGGATGCGGTGAATGGCAGAATCAAGGCGGATCGTGTTCATATTTCCAACATCATCTACAATTTGATGGACAATGCCATCAAGTACACGGATAAAGTTCCGCAAATCCAAGTCAGTACTTACAACACTAAGAATTGTATTCGAATTGACTTTAAAGACAATGGCATTGGTATCAATAGACGTCAGCAGCGATTGATCTTTGATCGGTTTTATCGCGTTCCAACCGGTGATATTCATGATGTCAAAGGATTTGGCTTGGGATTGTTTTATGTAAAGACCATGCTGAAAGCGCAGAAAGGGAAGATATTTGTCAAGAGCGAGTTGGGAAAAGGATCCGTGTTTACACTGGAACTTCCCTTGAGTAAAAATTGATTATCTTTCGTTCATGGAAAATCAACTGCCACATATCTTGTTGGTCGAGGATGATCGAAACTTGGGTTTTGTCATTCAGGACACCTTGAAAGAAGAGGGTTATGTTGTGCATTTGGCGACAGATGGCAAAGAAGGATTGGTGCAATTCAATAAGCAATCTTACGACCTCTGTTTGTTGGATGTGATGATGCCCAAGAAAGACGGTTTTTCATTGGCAGAGGACATTCGCAAGCTCAATGAAACCATACCCATTGTTTTCCTCACAGCCAAGGGATTGGCTGAAGACAAGATCAAGGGCTTTCAATTGGGAGGCGATGATTACATCACCAAGCCCTTCTCCAGTGAAGAGTTGATTTTGAGAATCAAGGCCATCTTAAAAAGGAATGAGAAGTTTTCGACCAAGACACAGACCATTCAGTCACTGGGCAAGTATCAGTTTGATTTCAAAAATTTCGAGTTGATTGGTCCTGTATCGCAGCGAAAGTTGACCAAGAAGGAAGCGGATTTGTTGAAGTTGTTGGTTGACCACCAAGGTCAAGTTTTAGAGCGGGAGCTTTTATCCAATATGGTCTGGGGGGATGACAATTACTTTGTCGGAAGAAGCATGGATGTTTTTATCACTCGATTAAGAAAATATTTGGCTCAAGATGAAAACATTTCAATAGTCAACATTCATGGAGTTGGATTTAAATTGGTGGTACAGTGAAGAAGTTATTTTTTTGTGCGTTTTTAATTTTTGGAATGCTTTCAATGCAGGCCCAATTTCAGGTGAGGGATAGTGTGTTGTTTAATCCGCACATTTCCATTTTGTATGGACACCATTCACCGGTGGCAGATTTGGCCAAACGTTTTGGTCCATCCGGATCTTTGGGATTGGCCTTTGATATAAAAGACAAAAAGAGTCACTATTGGGGCGCGCAATTCCAATATCATTTTGGAAATAAAGTTACCGAGCCCGGTTTGATGCAAAATTTATTCACTGATCAGGGAGAGATTCTGGACAATCAAGGACAGCCTTCTATCGTTTATATTCAGCAGAGGGGATGGTCGGCTTGTGTAGAGGCGGGACATTTGTTCAATGCATTAGGATCCAATTTGAACAGTGGCCTTTTAGCGACTGTGGGTTTGGGGTATATGACACACAAAATCAGATTGGAGCACCAAAGTCATGAAATCAATGCCTTACAAGGTGATTATATTCGAGGATATGACCGACTCACAGCAGGATTCATGGGGCGTGCCTTCTTGGGATACTTTTACATGAGCAACAACAAGTTAATCAATTTGGTTGGCGGTGTAGAGTGGATTCAAGGACAAACGCACAATGTTCGTGGCTACAATTACGATACCCAACAAGCGGATCAAGGTAAGCGTTCAGACGGATATGTAGGATTGAAGTTGGGTTGGGTACTGCATTTGTATCAACGTGCACCGGATAAATTTTACATGAATTGATGGTGGTCTTGGATCATATTTTGGGTGTTGTATTAAAAGTCTATCAAATCTTATTGGGATTGGCTTCCTGCTTTTCCATAAAAGCCGCTCAATTGTTCAAAGGACAAATTCAATCCATTGCGATGATGAAAGAATGGCGTGCGCAAAATCCGGATGCGAAAGTGTTTTGGATTCACGCCGCATCTTTGGGTGAGTTTGAGCAAGGTCGTCCGGTCATTGAGAAATTCAAAGCGCATTATCCAACAGCCAAAGTGGTGCTGAGTTTTTATTCGCCCAGCGGTTATGAGGTGCGAAAGAATTATCCCGGTGCTGATTTGATTCTGTATTTGCCGGTGGATACATCAAGAGCGATGTCCCGCTTCATACAAGCCATGCGGCCCAGAACAGTTGCCATTGTGAAGTATGAGGTTTGGCCCAATATGCTCCGTATTTTAAAGGAAAGCGGGATTCCTGTCGTTTTGTTTTCGGCCATTTTCCGCCCACAACATCGTTTTTTTTCCGGGTTGCTGAAAGGTTATTGGAAAGGAGTCTTGCAGCGCATAGAATACATCCAAGTTCAAGATGAAGCGTCTGGTCGGTTGTTGTCAGGAATAGGAATTGATCAATGGACGGTTAGCGGTGACACACGGTATGACAGGGTTTGGAAGGTGGCGCAAGAGACTGTTTTGAGAACAGAATTTGCAAATTGGAAAGGACAAAGTCGCGTGGTGGTCTTGGGTTCGTCCTACGAGGAGGAAGAAACCATGATTCAGTCTTTGGTGTTAAAATACAACAAAATCAAATGGGTCATTGCGCCGCACCACATTGATGAGCATCGCATCTCGTCCATAGAGCAGCGTTTTTCGGGACAGACGGTTCGGGCAACGGAGATGTTGCAGACGGGAATGGGATTGGAGAAACGGGTATTGATCTTGAATACCATGGGTGATTTGGGCAGTTTGTATCGACTCGGGGAGATGGCGGTTGTTGGAGGAGGATGGGGAAAGGGGATACACAATATTTTGGAGCCGGCGGCCCATGGTTGCGCGGTGCTTTGGGGACCAAACGATGGACGCTTTATGGAGGCCAAATTGATGGTCGAGCATCAAGGAGGTGCACGAGTAGAGGATATGGAGCAAGCAAAGCGAAAATTAGAGGATTGGATTGATGATGCAGTGCAAGGAGAAGAGTTGGGAAGAAATGCCCGAGAGTTGGTGAAGAGAGGAGCCGGAGCGACAGACAAAGTATTGAAAACCATAGTGGAAAAATGGGAAGGGAAAAAAAGATGAAAAAACACTTGCGCAAATAGAAATTGAGTGTATTTTTGCATCCCAAACGTTCTTTTTTAAGCGGGAGTAGCTCAGTTGGTAGAGCATAACCTTGCCAAGGTTAGGGTCGCGAGTTCGAGTCTCGTCTCCCGCTCATATGAATCCCGTAGCGATGCTTCGCTGTCGGGATTTTTTTTATCATATAACCGAAAACCAAATGCCCTGGTGGTGGAATCGGTAGACACGCAGGACTTAAAATCCTGTGACCATTGCGGTCGTGCGGGTTCAAGTCCCGCCCGGGGTACTAAAATCAGAGTGAGAAACAGTAGCGAGAGCTTGGTTTTAATCTCTGATTTTTTTTCTTTTCGGGGTTTATTCTCTTTCTCTTTCTGTTTCTCACCTCCTCAAGACCTCTCCGTCTCGGCCTACCATTGCTGGGTTCGGACATTCCAAACCTTCGCTTATCGTTTCTCTTTATTCTGGCGCCTGCCCGGTGGTTCCGCTTTGCTCCACCACCGTTCACCGGGCTTTCCGCTGTATCTTTTGGTTCATTCCGCTTTGCTCCATTCCCCAAAAGGATGCCGCTCCCATCCCTGGCGCGGGCCAATTCGCAGGGAAGTGT
>CAMCTV010000106.1 GCA_945878635.1 Chryseobacterium gleum
ACCGTGATGATGTTTATTCAAAACCGGTAAGAGCTGGAAAGAGAACCTACTTCTTTGATGTCAAATCAACGAGAGGAAATGACTTATTCATGACCATCACTGAAAGCAAGCGCACAGGGAGCGCTGAGACGGGAAATGTCAATTATGAAAAGCACAAAATTTTCTTGTACAAAGAAGACTTTGAAAAATTCATTCAAGGCCTAGAAGAAACCATTGCTTACATCAAGGAACGTCAGCATGATGCGCCTTCTGCCGCTGAAGAATCCATGACTTCTGATTCCTCCGTAGACGAGGAATTCAACGCTTTATAAGCGATACAAATTGTGATGAAAAAACTTACTGGGTTATACCTATTGCCCTCGCCTATAGCAGACGAGGGTTTTTCTTTTGCAGGCATACCAGAGTCTGAAAAAGTACAATCCATCCAATTTTGGATTATTGAAAATGTAAAAGAAGCCAGAAGGAATCTGCGCAAAATGGGATTTACGTTGCCATTTGATGACATTAACTTTTT
Organism: Chryseobacterium gleum; assembly: GCA_945878635.1. Taxonomy (GTDB): domain Bacteria; phylum Bacteroidota; class Bacteroidia; order Flavobacteriales_D; family Sanyastnellaceae; genus CAMCTV01. The sequence continues at coordinate 515 of CAMCTV010000106.1, forward strand.
TGAATGGAATGAAAATACATCCAGTCAAGAAAAACAACAAATTCTGCAAAAACTGAGCTCCGAACCATTGGCGGTATTGATGAGTGATGCTGGATTGCCCTGTATCGCTGATCCCGGTGGACAAGTTGTGGCTTTTGCGCACGAAAAGAAAATTCCTGTATTTCCCATTGTCGGGCCATCTTCCATTCTGCTCACATTGATGGCATCGGGCATGAATGGCCAAAAATTTCGGTTTCATGGCTATTTACCCCGGGAAAAGGGTGATCGAATAAAAATGCTGAAACAATTTGAATCCGCTGCCGCAAGTGGTGAATCTCAAATTTTTATGGATACACCATACCGCAACAAAGCCATACTCGAAGACTGCATTCAACAACTTTCAAAGAATACTTTTCTCTGTATTGGGGTTGGGATTCACGGCCCTCACCAAAGAATCATCACGCAGCGCATGGAACAGTGGCAAAAAAGCAATATTGATTTGCACAAAACACCTGCGATGTTCATCATCGGCAAACCGCTAACAGCTTAATTTTTTTTAACCTTCTCGGGTCAAAACTACAAGGTTTACGCTGTAAAATTGGTTACATTTGTCCACCTTGTAAAAAACAGAAAGATATGAAGAGCATTATTCGTGTTTCCATTTTTTTATTGTCCTTGTTCACAACAACAGTATGGGCTCAACCCGGGACAAATAGCGCAAAATCAAATCAAACCGTTCTAACCATCGACGGGGAAGAAATCAGTTTGGAAGAATTTGAAACCATTTTCAAAAAGAACAACCGCGATTCCGTTATCACTCAAGCGTCGTTGGATGAGTACATGAAATTGTATGTCAATTTTAGATTAAAAGTGGCCGAGGCCAAGAAATTGGGATTGGATACTGTTGCCAAATTTAAAAATGAGCTCGCCGGATACCGCACGCAATTGGCAAGACCATATCTCGTAGACGCCAGTATGCTTGACGGATTGGTGCAAGAGGGCTACAATCGATTAAAAGAAGAATTGCACGGTTATCACATTTTGGTAAAGTGTGATCCGAGCGCTGCGCCAAGTGACACAGCGCGTGCTTATCAAAAAATTCTGCAGCTTCGCAATGAAGTCATTGCAGGAAAATCAACCTTTGAAGACATTGCCAAAAGGAGCAGTGAAGATCCCTCAGCAAAAGACAACAGTGGTGACTTGGGTTATTTTACAGCCTTCCAAATGGTCTATCCTTTCGAAACCGCTGCCTATCAAACCCAAAAAGGTGAAGTCTCTATGCCCGTTCGAACCAAGTATGGTTATCACATCGTAAAAGTAACAGACCGCAGACCAGCCAGAGGGGAAATCAGAGTAGCTCATATCATGTTCAGAGACAAACAAGACGATGCCAACTATTCCCAAAACAAAATTGAGGAGGTCTACACCAAACTCAAAGGCGGTGAAAAGACTTTTGAGGAATTGGCAGGTCTTTACAGCGAGGATGGCTCTTCCAACAAAAAGGGAGGCGAATTACCCTGGTTTGGAATCAACAAAATGGTCATGGAGTTTGAAGATTCCTCTTTTGCTCTAAAACACAACGGTGATGTTTCAAAACCATTCAGAACTTCTTACGGTTGGCACATCGTGAAGCGATTGGACTACAAACCGCTGGCCAGCTATGAGCAATTGGAAAAAGAGATTAGAGGTAAGGTTCAAAAAGATTCCAGAGCTGAAAAAACAAAAAATTCATTTTTGAACAAATTAAAAGCCGAATACGGATACACCCAGAATGACATCTTATTAGACAAGCTAATTGCCTCCGCGGATAGCAATGTGTTCAACGGGCAATGGAAACCGAAGAAAAAACTAACGAAGGGTGTTTTGATTTCATTGAATAATCAAAGCGTTAAAGCGATGGATTTTGTTCAATACATCAACAAGAAAAAATCCAACCGAAATAAAATTTCTCCCTTTGATTTTGTTTCCAATGAGTTCAAAAACTTCAGCAATGAGCAAGTTCTTAAGTTTGAGGATAGCCAATTGGAGAATAAATACCCTGCGTTTCGCATGTTGATGAATGAATACCGAGATGGCATTTTGTTGTTTGAACTGACCGATCAAAAAGTTTGGTCAAAGGCCGTGAAAGATACAGCAGGCCTCAGGGCATTTCATGAACAGAGAAAAACCAACTACATGTGGCCTGACAGGGCTCAAATTGCAGTCTTCACTTGCGAGAATAGCAATTACAGCAAGACCGTTCGTGAAATGTTGGAGTCCGGTGAATACCCCGTTGAGTCCATTGAATCCGAAATCAATGCGGACAACCAAGCCCATGTGATGTATGATACAGGAATTTATTCTGAGGAAGATCGCCCACTTTTGAAAATGATGGAATGGAAAGGCAATGGAAAAATCAATGCAAAGGATTTGGATGTCAATGGCAAATCTGTCGTGGTTAAAGTCATTGATTTCATACCTGCTGGACCTAAAAAATTAACCGAAGCCCGAGGAGTCATTACCAGTGATTATCAAAATTACTTGGAAGAAACTTGGATCCAAACTTTGAAAAGGGAGAAGGAAGGCAAAATAATCATCAACAAAGATTTATTGTACTCCATTCAGCAATGAAGTTGATTCCATTCATAGTGCTTGTTTTATTTCTTTCCTGTGGGACATCGGAGAATAATGAAATAATATTGGCGCAAGTGGGCGATGAGAAGTTGTCACAATCCACTATGTCGGATTTACTCCCAAAAGGATTGAGCGCAAAAGACAGTACAATATTTTGCAAGGCATTTGTTCAGCAATGGATTCAAGATCAAGTATTGAAACTGGAGGCTGAAAAAATTCCAGCACCTGCTGATTTGGATATGAAGTTAGAACGATTTAAAAATCAACTGCTCGTTCAGGGATTAAGAGAGAAGGTAATATCGGAGGGAATTGGTGTAAACCAAAATACAAAAACGGATAGCTCGCAGATTGGAATGTCTGAGGATGTCATTCTTGAAGGCAAAAAATGGTTGATTTGGCAACAATACCAAACCGAACTAATAAAGAAATACGAAGCGGAAGGATTAATAAAAAACCATGAATAAGATGAAGAATGTTTTGGTGCTGTTGTTCACATTGATGGTTGAAACATTGGCTTTCAGTCAACCCACTTTGAAAACGGTGGATGAAATAATTGGAGTTGTCGGTGATGAGATTATTCTACTCTCTGATTTGGAAAATGCTTTAGTAGAGAGTTTTAAAGGAAAGACCGCCCCGCAAGAAGCCAGATGTCAGGCCTTTGAAAATCTGTTGTACCAAAAACTACTTTTGCACCATTCCAAGGTAGATAGCGTAGCTGTGGATGACAGTGAAGTTCAATTACAGGTAGACAAACGCATCAATTATTTTGTGCAAATGTTGGGCTCTGAAGAAGCATTTGAGACCTATTACGGAAAGAGCATCCCCGTGTTAAAAGAAGATTTTTTTGATACCGTAAAGGATCAATTGTTGATTGAAAAAGAACAGCAAGAAGTAACCAAAAACTCCATTACTACTCCTGCTGATGTTTTGAAATATTTTCAAGAACAGCCAAAGGATTCCATACCACTTATTCCTGAGCAAATTGGATATTCACAAATTGTCTTCGCCCCAAAAATTCGTGAGAAGGAGATTACGCAAGTCATTCACCACTTGGATTCTGTCAGAAATGATATTATTTCTGGAAGAACTTCAATGACATTGCAAGCAGCCAAATGGAGTGAGGATCCCGGGAGCAAATACAAAGGTGGTTGTTATCCATTACAAAAAAGAGGAACCTTTGTACCTGAATATGAGGCCGCAGTTTACAACACCGATGAAGGGAAATTCACCCCCGTATTCAAAAGTGATTTTGGATATCATTTCGTAAAAGTGATTGAAAAACGAGGTGATTATTATGAGTCGTGTCACATCTTAATGACCCCAAAAATAAAAGACAAAGATTTAGAAGCTGCACATCAATTGGCTGATAGCGCTTATCAGCAAATCAAAAATCAAGTCATATCCTTCAAAGAAGGTGCTTTGCGCTATAGTTCTGATGAAGAAAGTAAAAACCAAGAAGGTCAAGTGATGAGCCCTGTTACAGGCGGATTAAAGCATGAAATTGGAAACTTGGATCCTGAAATCAATTTGATATTAAGTCGAATGAAACCAGGAGAAATATCAGAACCCATCTTGTCCACCACAGCAGATGGTGTCAAGAGATATGTCATATACAGATTAGACGACCGAATCAATGCACACAAAGCCAACTTGGATTTGGATTATGAGATCTTTCAAAATGCCGCCACTTCAGAAACCAAGAGAGTTGCGACAGACAATTGGGTTAAATCCAAACTCAGCAGAACTTACATTCAAACAGACGAAGAATACCGCACGTGTGAATTTGAATTCATTTGGTTAAATAACAAATAGAAAAGATGTCAGAAGTTGAAAATTTGAATAAGCTCAGGGCACAATATAAAGACCTGCAGCAAGAAGTATCCAAGGCCATCGTTGGTCAAGACGAAGTGGTAAAATATGTGCTCATCTCCATTTTTAGTAATGGTCACTGTTTATTGGTTGGTGTTCCTGGATTGGCCAAAACATTGTTGGTGAATAGCATCGCACAGGCTTTGGGATTGAACTTTAAAAGAATCCAATTCACACCGGACTTAATGCCCAGCGATATTGTTGGAGCCGAGATATTAGATGAGAATAGGCAATTCAAATTTATCCCAGGACCGATATTTTCCAATATCATTTTGGCAGATGAGATTAACAGAACACCTCCTAAAACACAATCTGCTTTATTAGAGGCGATGCAGGAAAGAAAGGTTACTGCTGCAGGTAAAACAATGCCTCTGCCCTCTCCTTTCTTTGTTCTAGCTACACAAAACCCTATTGAGCAAGAAGGAACTTACCCTTTACCGGAAGCCCAGTTAGACCGTTTCATGTTCAATATCTGGGTCAATTACCCTACCCTGCAAGAAGAGATTGATATTGTAAAAGCCACTACGGATGATCGAAAGGTTCAAATCAATGCGGTCATTACCCAAGAGGAAATTTTGAATTACCAAAACATCATCCGCAAAATGCCGGTAGCCGACAACGTTATCGAATACGCAGTAAAATTGGTAAACAAAACAAGACCTGACGGAGAAATAACTCCTGATTGGGTGAATAAAAACATTGCTTGGGGTGCCGGACCCAGAGCGTCTCAACACTTGATTATCGGTGCCAAATGCCATGCTGCACTGAATGGTAAATTCAGTCCCGATATTGAAGACGTTAAGGCTGTAGCACTTCCTATACTCAGACACCGCGTTGTCAGAAATTACAAAGCTGAAGCCGAAGGTCTGACCATTGAAAAAATCGTTGCTCAATTGATGTAATATGAAAAAATCATGGATTGATGTGGCTCCACAGAGTCCTTTTCCCATTCAAAACATCCCATTTGGAATTTATTCTACAACTTCGAAATCTGCCCGACCCGGTGTAGCCATTGGAGATAAGATCATTGATCTCAAAGGATTGTTCGAGCTTGAATTGTTCAATGACTTGCCATTTTCATCTGCTGACTTCAATACTTGTGTTTTAAACACACTCATGAAGCACGGCAAGACAAGCATGATGGCGTTACGAAATACAATCATCGATTTATTGGATGATAAGAACAGTATTCTGAAAGAACATCCCCAAGTCAATAGTGTCATCGATCAGCAATCCAATGCAACCATGCATTTGCCTGTTCACATCGGAGATTATACAGATTTCTACAGCAGCGAAGATCATGCTCGTAATGTGGGTATGATGTTTAGAGACCCCGAGAAGGCATTGTTGCCCAACTGGAAACATTTGCCTGTTGGATACCACGGGAGATCTTCTTCCATTGTGGTGAGTGGAACGCCCATACACCGTCCAAGTGGACAAACCAATGTAACTGACGATACACATCCTGTATTTCAACCCACCAATCAATTGGATTTTGAATTGGAAATGGCCTTTATCACATTTGAAGGAAAGCCAATGGGACAGCGCATTTCCACATCAGAAGCCAAGGATTATATTTTTGGTTTTGTCATCTTCAATGACTGGAGTGCCCGAGACATCCAAAGATGGGAGTATGTTCCATTGGGACCTTTCTTAGCCAAAAACTTTGCTTCCACTGTTTCTCCCTGGATTGTAACATTGGAAGCACTTGAAGAATTTCATGAGCAAGGTCCTGTGCAATCACCTGAGGTTTTGTCATACCTAAAATATGACGGTAACTACAACATCAATATCGATCTAAAAGTCTCCATAACAACTCCCAAAGGAGATGATACAGTTGTTTCAGAAAGCAACTATAAATACATGTACTGGAATTACGCCCAACAATTGGCGCATCACACCGTTGGCGGTTGTAACATTCGCTGCGGAGACATGATGGCTTCTGGAACCATAAGTGGCCCGCAGCCTGGCAGTTATGGCTCGATGTTAGAAATAGCATGGAAAGGAACCAAGCCTGTTCAAATGAGAGATGGAACAGAGCGGAAATTTATTTTGGATGGTGACACTGTGACCATGGAAGCTGTATCTATTGGCAAACAATACAACATCGGTTTTGGGAATTGTGTTGGCCAAATCTTTACCAATCAATAAGAAGTAATCTTTTTC
>CAMCTV010000107.1 GCA_945878635.1 Chryseobacterium gleum
CATATCCTGAGAACGAGTTCGTAAATTGTCAAGGAGTTTGTATCAATGATTTAGATCTTGATGGCGTGTGTGATGAGTTAGAAGTTTTTGGTTGTGTTGAAATTTCTGCATGTAATTACAATCCAGAAGCAACAGAGAATGACAATTCTTGTACTTATCCAGAGTTTGATTTTGTAGATTGTTTTGGAACGTGTATTAATGATACAGATCAAGACGGTATTTGTAATGAATTGGAAGTAGCAGGTTGTACGGATGAATTGGCTTGTAATTATAATGAATTGGCCACGGATAGCGATAATTCGTGCTCATATCCTGAGAACGAGTTCGTAAATTGTCAAGGAGTTTGTATCAATGATTTAGATCTTGATGGCGTGTGTGACGAGTTAGAGATTTTTGGATGTACAGATCCATTAGCGTGTAATTATAGTGAATTTGCAACAGAGGATGATGGTTCTTGCTCTGCCCCTGGTATCGAGTTGTGCAATGGAGCAGATGACAATTGCAATGGAGAGGTAGATGAAGGTTTGACACCAGGTTCAATACCCTCTACTGCTGTTAATACTAATGTTTATCCCGTTTGTGTTTCAGGAAACATGTTTTCAGCCAATTTGAACAATGGTGCAGATTCACCTGTGATAGAAGGTGAAGGTCCAGATTTGTGGTATGCCCTGACCGCTCAATTCAATGCTTTGCGCGTCGGTTTGTCCGCAGCAACAGGAAATAATACTTTACAATTGTATAGAAACAATAATGGTTGTTTGGAACTGATTGTTTCTGAAAATGAGGCAACCAACGGGAATCAAACTTTAATTTATGATCAATTAGAAGTTGGTCAGTCTTATTATGTTGCTCTTCACAGAAATAGTGGAAGCTCAAATAACTCTGCAAAAATTTGTTTCCACCATTTTGTGGAGTCTACTTGCGACAATTATTATTCAAATGGCACTGGTATTTACAATAGTGTTTGTAATAGTTACAAGGTTGCTTACCGTGCTAATGCAGTGAGTTACACTGTAAATATGTTGTCAGCTACACAAAACAATGTTAATTTGAATTTTGCTCCTTACACCTATACAACTCCAAATAGTGGAACTGTAATTGCTCGTTTGGGAACTTTAGTGGCTCCAAATAATACAGGAAGTGCAATTAATTACGCATTGAACGTAGGAGTGGTTTATTCTTTACCCGATGCTGCAGGCAACTTCAGCTCAATCATTGCAGAACCCACCTCAACATGTACTTTGACATTGAACACTGAGCCTACTACTTCTCTTCGTTTAGCGGATCGTTGTCCTGCCGTAAAAGCCACCAACCAGCCGATATCCATGAGTCGCGCAGTTTGCGGAGCTTTGTATTATCAATGGGAATTTACACAGACATTGCCATCTGCAGCTCCAGCAGTTTATGCCAACACAGCCAACTTTGCAAGTGTATTGTTCCTGAACAACGTTCCTGGAATGGGTCCTGGAAAGTCTTACAATGTTCGTGTTCGCGCTGCACATGCTAGTGGAAACATGGGAGAATGGGGAACTACAGAATGTTTGAGAACAGTGGGTAGTGGAATGGCTTTATTGGCTGAAGATCAAACAGAAGGTATGGTTGATTTTGGAACTACTGATGTTGCCATTTATCCAAACCCTGTGATGGACGGTACTTTCACCATCATCGGTCAAGATGCCATGGAAATCGAAGCCAAAGTTGAAGTTTACAACAACTTAGGTGCTCGGGTTTGGACCTCAACCTACTTCTCTGAAGGAAGTAAGTTGATTGAAGTGCCAGTAGCAACTGATTGGGCGTCTGGATTGTACATGGTCAATGTAAGATGGAATGGAAAGGAAATGACCAAGCGATTGGTTATCGAGAAATAATCGTTTATAAATCAAATTGAAAGGGAGCCCAGGCTCCCTTTTTTATTTCCACAAATGAATGATGGCTTGTTCGAAATGATGAGACCAAGCCATTTCACTATGGTCAAATCCTTCAAAAACAAGACTTTTGAAATGTGGATTCTTCATATATACAGCGTCCATGGCTTTTTGATAGGCATCATAGTATTGATCAAGGCCGGCTGTCCCATGGTCAAAATACCAATGGGTCATTTTTGATTGATGGCTACGCGCGTATGATAGAAAAGAATGGAAAATTTTCTTCTTGGGATCATCAGCAGGCCAAATTCCTGGCCAATGTGTGGAAAAGCAAGCAGCATTTCCAAAGATTCTCGGATATTCTAAAGCGGCATACCAAGAAATGAGGCCCCCCATACTTGCACCTGCGATCATGCGGTCTTTGGCCTTGTGACTTACGCTGTAGCGTTTCTCAACGTATGGAATTAATTCCTTGATGAGAAATAAGAGATAGTCTTCTGAAATGATTTCTCCAGCAAACATGGGTGTTTCTGTGTTTCTTTTGGTCTGGTGAATCAAAGAATCTTGGAACGGATGGTCCAAAGATTCAAATGGTTTTTGCGGGAAATATTCAATGTGCCTTTTTGATCCGTTGTTCCAAATGCCAACAGCAATGCAAGGTTCAATTTGTTTATTATCGATCAATTGTTGCAGGTGCTCATCGACACCCCACTCTTGGTGATTCCAAGTGGTGCTCGAATCAAAGAGGTTTTGCCCATCTTGTAGATAAATCACCTTATACTTTTTATTGGGAGAATAGCCACGCGGGAGCCAAATGGAAATGGATCTTGCGTCCACAAAACGGGAAGATAGTGCAGGTATGAAATCAATACTTCCAACGGATGCATTGGGCTTTTGTCCTGCAACAAATGAGGTCAAGGTCAATAACCCAAGACCAAAAAGTAAAATGTGTTTTTTCACTTTAACACCGTTTCAAAAATAACCGTTGGAAAATGCGCCATTTCTAGCGCCCTGACTTTGGATTCAATGTCCTTTGGTAAATCAGTTGGGGCAAGTTCTGCCGTGAATTGCGCAATGATGTTCCCTTCATCATAATGTTCATTCACAAAATGAATAGTGATGCCAGATTGGCTTTCTTTGTTCTGAAAAACAGCATCATGAACAAAATGACCATACATTCCTTTGCCGCCATATTTGGGTAATAGCGCCGGATGGATATTGATGATTTTATTGGGAAAAGTTTGACAAATATTTGGGCCAATTTTCCGAAGAAAACCAGCTAAAATAATCCAATCTATATGATGCTCTTTCAGCAGATCAAGCAGGGCTTGTTCTGAATTTAGTTCGTTGTTGCTCATTTGAACAGCCGGAATTCCGTTGTTTTGTGCATGCTGAAGAATGCCAGCACCCGCAACATTGCTGATAATCAAACCTACTTGGACATCTTTCCTGTCCTTGGATTGTTCAATAATATTTAAGGCATTGGAACCAGAGCCAGAACCCAAAACAGCCAATCTAATCATTAGAATTCTTTGAAAGTAGTGATGGTCATTGTTTGGTTGTGCAAAGCACACGTCGTTGAATCTTTTAATGGTGAAATTTCGCCATTGGAGTAAAAACCGCAATAGGTGGTTTCTTCTCCGATGCGTTCAATCACAGCATCCAACTCTTCTTCTGTGCGTTGACCCAATACGATGCGCCTCCCCACGCATGAGATTAATATGGCCAAAGAAGGATTTTTGAGTGCGTCATTTTCAGCCGCGGCCATTTCAGCTCCTTCTATCAGATGGTCAAAATTGGCCATCATAAATTGAACTTTTGAACCTTGTGGCAAATTACCAGCAAAGGTCATTGATCCGGTCTTTTCATCTATGTTAAGAATGGTACGAACAAGTTGCGTCCCATCATCATTGATGATGCACAAAGGGAAAAGCAAGGCTGATCCCGGTAATTCTTCTGCACGTTCACCCAAGTAACGCTTGTACAATTCTAAAGCATTGGTATTGTCCAATGTGTAAAGGACATTTTTGTCAGAAGACGTTACAGTTCGGATAGGTCCAAATTCAGTCCATCCTCCTTGAGATCCATGGCCAATTTCAATATTATTGCCATAAAAACCAACAGCTGCAATGATACCTGGCTGCGGCATTTCATTAACACCGACAAAGGTTTGGGTAAATCTTCCAGCATCTCCGGCTAGACCGCCAGTAATGAGAACGGGTTGTTGCAAGTGTTCGTTAATACCTTGGATGAGGAAGTCTCCATTGGTTAGTGTTCCTTCACTCAAAATAAATATACTTTTCAAATCCGGGCCAGTCAAGGCATCGGCTATGTTCTGTCCACAGAGGGCACTGTCGGCAGAATCCGTAATGATTTGTCGGTGAATTTTTATAGTTGTTTTTTCGAAGTGAATGGCTGTACAAACGGCACTTTCATCCAATATTTTGTCTCCAGCAATCTCACCCGCGGTACTGCAAAAAATCAGAGTGCCTTGGGGATAATGATCCCTTAGTGTCACCAACAATTGGTCTTGATTTTTTAAATCGATTCCAATAAAAATAAAAACCAATTGTGCTGAATCAAGCGCAGGAGATACATTGCTCCATTGCCCATCAGCGGTCCAAATACATTGTTCCACTTTCATTTTACTAAAGTACGCAGAGATTTACATTTTGTTAAAGGTTCTTCATCGTTTACCTTTGTTGAGAAGGCTGAAAAGAGATGTCGATTATCGTAAAAAATGTTTCCAAGCAATACGGTCCGCAATGGGCCCTAGATGCAGTTTCCTTTGAAATTCCAAAGGGTCAAATCGTGGGTTTCTTGGGACCCAACGGTGCTGGTAAAAGTACCATGATGAAAATCATCACATCTTTTATCCCAGCTACAAAAGGTGAAGTTTCAGTGAATGGTTTTGATGTCGTCTCCCAAAGCATGGATTCTAGAAGGCTGATAGGCTATCTTCCGGAACACAATCCATTGTATCTGGAGATGTATGTCAAAGAATACCTTTCATTTATTGCGGGGATTTATCGCTTGGATAAAGTTTCAAGTAGGGTGAATGAAATGATTGACCGTGTGGGATTGGGATTAGAGGCACACAAACGCATTGGCGCTTTATCAAAAGGATACCGCCAACGTGTGGGATTGGCCCAGGCGCTGATTCATGATCCAGCGGTGCTCATCTTGGACGAGCCTACGAGCGGATTGGACCCCAATCAATTGATAGAAATTAGAAACCTTATTCAAAATGTAGGTCAAGAGAAAACGGTGATGTTCTCTACGCACATCATGCAGGAAGTAGAAGCCATTTGCTCTAGAGCACTCATCATCAATCACGGAAAATTAATTGCAGATAAGTCCATTCAAGACTTGAAACAAACCAGCGGAATCAATAAGATTTCCATTGAATTGGATGGGCCTATAGGTGAAACTGTTTTAAAGAGTATTTCCGGTGTATTAAAAGTCAACAACGTTGGACCATTAAAATGGGAGTTGGACGTTCAGTTGGGTGTGGATAATCGAATAGACATTGCTAGAAAAATGAACGAGGAGGGAAGGGTTGTACTAACCATGAATCAGAAGGAACAACGTTTGGAAGATATTTTCAAAGACTTAACGATAGCGGAAAAATGATTTATTCAGCTTTTGAAGCACCTCTTTAGTCGGCATCATTGTGGGGGGTGATTAGACTATTGTTGTGGATTATTTTTATCAGCTACTTGCTAAGAATGATTGCGCGCATGAGTGTGAATTACGCTATGAATAAAACCCGCGAAGAGCTTGAACGTCAACAAAGACAAGCAACAGCGCAGCCCTCACCCAAAAAAAATCAAACACCAGTAGGTGAGTATGTCGATTATATAGAAATCAAAGACGATAAATAACCATGAAAAAAATTCTTCTCAACTCCTTGCCCCACGTATTGGCCATTGTTTTGTTTTTGGTCGTTTCCGTGGCTTACTTCTCTCCAATCATGGATGGATATGATTTGAGACAAGGGGATATCGATAATTGGAAAGGAATGTCCAAGGAAACCATGGACTACCGCATGATGCACGGGGAAGAAGCACTTTGGACGGATAGCATGTTTGGTGGAATGCCAGCGTATCAAATTTCTACAGAACACAATGCCAATGTTTTCAGATGGTTTATTCTGTTGTTTAGAATGGGTCTTCCGGGTGCTGTGGGCACTTTGTTTGTAGCATTGTTGGGAGGTTATTTTTTGGGATTGTTTTTGCGTGTAAAACCATGGGTGGCCATGTTGATGGGATTGGCCATTGGATTGTCAACGGTGAATGTTTTGTATTTAGGAGCGGGTCATACAGCCAAGGTTATGGCGATTGCTTTTATCGCGCCAATGCTTGGCGCCATGATCTATGCGATGCGGAGTCAATCTTATTTGGGCTGGGCCTTGTTTGCCCTATTCATGGGTTGTCAAATCACAGCCAACCATTTGCAGATGACTTATTATGCAGGTATTTTATTGGCATTGGTTTTCTTGACGCTTTTGGCAATGGATATAGCGTCCAAGGCGTTCAAAAAAGCTGCGGTTTCAATGGTCATGGTCCTGTTGGCTGCCGTTATCGCCATTTTGCCCAGCTCAAGCAATTTGCTAACTACTTATGAGTACAGCAAATACACCACGCGCGGAAGCAGTGATTTGACCATTACAGCAGATAACAAAGAAAAGGAGTCCAAAGATCAAGTGGGTTTAAAAGAAGATTACATTTTGGATTACAATTACGGCAAGGCAGAGCGTTGGAGTATTCTGTTTCCCAATGCTTTTGGCGGATCCAATGGTTATTTCAAAATGAATGCCCCAGAGTCCTTGAAGGGAATCAAGCGAGACATCAAGCCAATTGTTGAAGTTATGGATTCCTATTGGGGCGGGCAAAGCAGCAGTGGTGGCGCGTTTTATTTTGGATGGTTTGCTGTAGTATTTACGCTACTCGCATTGGTTTTCTTAAAAGACAACGTCAAGTGGGCATTTCTAGCTGCTACATTGCTTGCTTTGGGTTTGAGCGTAAAAGACATGACGGGATTGAATGATTTTTTCATTCATCACTTTCCGATGTACAAGAAATTTAGAGATTCTAAAATGATCCTGATGCTTTTGCCCATTGCTTGGGTGAGCATGGCTGGCTTGATGTTGAATCAAATGCTGGAGCAAAAAATGAAATGGGAAGAGATGGG